>JAJTHC010000193.1 GCA_021299615.1 Vampirovibrionales bacterium | reverse complement strand
TTTTGCAACGCCAACACATCTTTGCTTTGCTTGTACGTGAGATATAAATCAAGGAGTTCTTGCTGGAGATTGTCCACCGCACGAGCCAAAATCACCATGTCGGCATCGGTGACGGGGCGTGTGCTACTGGTGTTGCTTTGATTGACAATATCGTTGACTAAGGCACCTGAAAGCAAGCCAATCGGCGTGCCTGAAACGATAGAGGCGGCAGCTCCACCGACTTGAGCCGTCGTGTTGATGAGACGCTTTAAGCCTGTTTTGTTCTTCACTGGTTTACCAGATGCATCTTGACGGCTGAGTTTTTCAATCGCATAACGGATCGGTTGGCTACGATAGACCGCCGCTTGCCACAACAAGTTCATATCTTTACCTTGTTGTTCGGCGGTATCCAACGTATTGTCTCGAATACGTTGAATCGAGGTGACCCACTGCGTTTCATTGCGTTTTAAAATCACTTGCTGTTCGGGGGGCAAGGCATCCAAAAATTGGAGGACTTTTTGGTGATACTTGACATCCAAACTGGTATAGGCATTCGTTTGAGACGCTTCAATGGCTTTGCTCAACTGGCTATTTTTGGATTGAAGCACTTCGAGTTGTTGCGGCGTGACTTGAGCGTTAGCAACACACGCCGCAAGCACGAGCGTTAAAAGCAATAACCCAAAAGGGGTAAACGATTTCGACAAACGTATCATTAGAGCTTTATATCCTCCAATAAAGGAGGGCTTGTTTTGGATGAAGTGGACTTTGCCGACGGAGCTTTCAACAGTACATCATTAATTAAGGGCAAACGCTTGGGTGTTACCTTTAAAGGCGTTTTCTTAATAGGGGCGGCGGCTCCTATTAGAACACCTTTGGCTTTAGCCACTTCGGTTGTTTTCGTTTCGGGGTGCACCGCCACAAACGACGCTTGTGGACGCAACCCTAACGCAAGGGTATCAACCGCTTGAGGCCCTGCCATACGTTCGAGCTGAATGCGGGCATTTTCTGCTTTATGCTGGGCTTTTTGCAAATTTTCACGATACCCATAATAACGCTGTATCGCCAAAAACTTTTGTGTGGCATCGGGGGTGTTCTGAAGCTTCTGAAACTGGGCTTCTTCAAGCACTTCTTGGCTTTGCAATTGATTCAAACTATATAAGGCTTGTTGATAAGCGTGGTAATGCTTGACCAAGGCTTCCTTCAGCTCATCAATGAGATAAGAGAGTTGAATATGTTCTGTCGGCGTGAGTTCGCTTAGGGGCTTGTTGCGTCCCATCACATAGTTTTGGGCAACTTGGGAGCCTGTCATCATGCCCATGCTTTCGTAACCACCGATCGGGGCTACTGTGCTGGTGGCTAACGCTGCTCCTGTAATCAAAACGCTTAGCGTCTTACGTAAAAACTCGCTAGAATGGCTCATGTGACGTTCAGACGGCAGGGCAATTTTTTCAAGGGCGAAACGCACCACGGCATTGCGTTCAATGGTGGCTCGCCATAGGTGTTTCAAGTCAGCTTCGGCGACTTCACTTTGTAGCTTAAGCAGTGTGACGGCATTATTTTGACTGGCTAAGCTAGGCGTTTTTTGAATATCTTGAACAGACAAGGCTGTAACTACTTTCATGTTGGCCTTGGGGGCTTGACGCAGTTGCTCTAGGCTTTGATTGGGTTTGACGCCTTCAAGGGTGACGACTTCATCTAAAGAACTTGGAACCTCTTCTTTAATGAATCTTGGTTCAGTGGGCAGGGCGTTATTGGGCGAAAGCAAGGCTGGAACAAAGCTCAATCGAGGCGTTTGGGGAGTGTTTTTCGCTGTTTTAGCTTCTAAAGTCGGCAAGGTGAGGCTCATCATCACGGCAAGGCAGAGCATCACGACGATCGAGGCGTGAGCAGGGGGTTTCCATGAACTAGGGGGACTCATTTTTTTCATATACGTCTTATTATAGCACGAGCCAGCCAAAAACAAATCCCCTCCCTTAAGTAAGGGAGGGGATTCTGAAACATTTAGAGTTTTCTGTACAGTAGGCTCCTCGTCTAGCCTAAGTACGGCAAACTCTTTAAAACACTATATTAGAAAACTCTAAACTCGACTATCTTTCGTTTTAATTGCTTTAATGGCTTCATTCAACACGATGTCATCCCCTTCTTTAGACGCTTGACGAATTTGCTTTTCCGCAAGCTTCACATCAGGGGCTAAGCCCACATGATTCAAGTCCTGCCCCTGCGGCGTTAAATAATGAGCCACCGTCAAGGTTAGCCCCACAGGGTAAGCTTCTAAAGGTACGACTTCTTGCACCATGCCCTTGCCATAGGTTTGGCGTCCCACGAGTAGGGCATTTTTCTGTTCATGCAAGGCTCCTGCAAGCACTTCGCTCGCACTGGCGGAACCTTCATTGATAAGTACCACAACTTTGCCATCATACAAAGAACCTCGATGCCCCTTGTAAATGCGGTCATAAGTACTGCCCCTGCCGTCGACTTGCACAATGACTTGCTCATCCAAAAAAAAGTCCGCAATTTCAATGGCATTACTGAGCATGCCTCCGCCATTATTACGTAGATCAATAATCAAATACGGACGTGTTCTTATGGTTTCTAGTGCATGGCGAAACTCGTTGGCGATACCTGCTCCCATAAAGGATTGCAGACGAATAAAGCCGACTTCAGGGTGTTTCGGCACATCGATGACTTGTACATGTAATAATTCTATTTCGTCTCGAATCACTTTGACATTTTCAGGCTTTCCTTCAGGGGGTTTAATTGTTAGAATAACGGGTGTTCCCTGTTTGCCACGAATGCGTTTAGCAACGTTTAGGGTTGTCCATCCATGGACAGGCACACCGTCTATATGCGTGATGACATCGCCTATATTGAGGCATTTGCACGACATAGCAGGCGAATTCGGAAGCAAGTTCATAATGGTAATGGCGTCATCTACAAGGCTAATTTCAACGCCTATGCCGTACAATTTGGAAGATAACGCCATATTTTGTTCCGCATATTGGTCAGGGCGAAAAAAGTGGGTGTAGGGGTCGTTTAGACTTTCTATCGTAGATTCTATTGCGATATAGGCATCATCGAGATTCTGAATCTGTTCGTAATAGTGACTTTTCCAACGAGACAGCGTCTGATGATTGAAGTGTTCATCCACATACAGGGCTTCGGTGTGTTGCAGAGCTTCAACGAAGAGTTGACGGGCCTTGGGCTGTTCCGTATTATAGAGCTTTTCCGTATGTGACTCCCCTTCTAGCCTGCCACGCTGAGGATCCCACGACTGCCACGCTTCAGGCAGGCACGCCCACGTAGAGCTGGCGATTGTTGCCAACAACGCCACCCAAAACAGAAGTGTCCACAATGTTTTGACCAGTGGACTTTGTTTTTTGGCTGACTTTAAATGACGCATCGGACTTCCTTCGGGTTGGGGAACTTCTGCGTTTATTGTACACCAAAGTATTTCAGATATAGTATTTTAAATAATTCCCCCTACAGTGCCTATACTTTGTCGCTACGATTATTTTGTTCAGTCATGTAGTTCTATCTACACTTCTTCACAAAATAATCTAGGCTCCTAGACTCGCAGATGGGGGAGGTGTAAAGAGACGACCATAAGCACATCGAAAACCCGAACGACAACGAATACGCCAGACGCTATTTAAAACAGGAATAGGTATTATTTTCGATACGACTCAAACTTCGACTCATCCAAATCCCACGCCTCTTTCGGAGGAATCGGTAACTTGTTGAGAGGATTTAAATTGCGAACCACGCCATAATCCTGTGAAGTCGCCTTCCAGTATTCCTGAAAGACCTCATGCCCCAAACGGCTCACCCATGTATTGGCGGAAGGCTCGTCATAGACCGAAAGCGTGGCACCGACCATGCGATCAGTCGGCAAGCGAAACTCGCCCTGCCACTGATGCACGACTTGGTACATGCCTGTTGAACTGCGGTCAAAACGCTGAATATCCACATCCACATAGCCCATGGCTTCTTCATTTAAATTGCCTTCAAACCAGCTCATAATGCGTTTCCAACGAGACGGCGGACGGTACGGACGGGTAAAATCGAGGTCGGCTCGCACCACAAGCACCCGATCCACCCCTGTAAACGCCAAAGATGACGAGGCACACAATTCCTTGTAGGTTTTACACAAGGCACTGTTTAAGCCTTTCATATCCGTAATGCCGAAATTGGCTTTATTGTTCATTTTGCTTAAAAAACGAGCCTCTGTATTGAGTTTATTGCCAATGCGGTAGGCTTCTGTCGCTTGCAAGGGCGACAAATACGATTGCTTGCCTTGCCCCTTTAAGGCAAGGGCTAAATTGCGAGTGAGTATCCCTCCAATAAGTGTACCTAAATCGCCGTAAGCTTTGGCATCTTTGGCTTGGGGTTCCACGGCTAAAACAAGCGTCGCTTTGGGGTTGGTTTCGGGGTTTGGCGGGCGTTTGTACTGCCCTTTATAGTCGGCTCCCCATGCAGATGCACTGACCCCTACAATCAAAATAGAAAGCAACACCACGCAAACCAATGAAAATAAGTGTTTGAACATAGTCTGTTTCCTTCTCAATCTCTTTAAGAGCGGTCTTTGCGAATTGGCTTTACCCCCCTCCCCTTTAAGGGGAGGGTTGGGGTGGGGAGTAGATTTAAACACTGGGTTTAGACATCCCCCCTCTCCCTAGCCCTCTCCTCAAGGAGAGGGGACAGGACAACCTTTTCAAGCACAATCTTTGCTTTATTCGCCTGTTTTCTATATGATTATGACAGATTTTTTTCCCTAACCCCTTCACCTCAAGACGTATTTATAGGAGTCCCCTCTACCATGATTGAACGCTATTCCCTGCCTGCCATGTCCGCCCTATGGACGCCTGAAGCCAAGTTCGACGCATGGTTGCTCGTAGAACTCGCCGCCCTTGAAGCCCATGAAGCCCTCGGTAACGTGCCTGAAGGCGTCACCGCCGAAGTCCGTGAAAAGGCTCAATACAATATCGCTCGCATTGATGAAATTGAAGAAGAAGTGCGTCACGATGTCATCGCTTTTTTGACGAATGTGGCTGAATATGTGGGTGAAAATAGCCGTTTTGTCCACTTGGGCATGACTTCTAGCGATCTCATCGACACCGCTTTAAATGTGCAGATTCAAAACGCTAAACCTGTTTTGTTGGAAAAACTGAATGCCCTTAAAAACACCTTGCTCGAACGGGCGTGGGAACAGCAGTACACGGTGATGGTCGGGCGTAGCCACGGCATTCACGGCGAACCCATTACCTTTGGAGCCAAGTTGCTCGTGTGG
>JAJTHC010000146.1 GCA_021299615.1 Vampirovibrionales bacterium | reverse complement strand
TTTCCAGCAATACAGGGGTGTCGTCTTCAAGTGATGCCAGTTCCTTCGGTAAAACCGCCGATGACTTCACCCCTATTTTTTCCAACTTCTGAAGGCTTTTCACCAGCCCCTGTTGACCGTCGTGCTTGGTTTTCACATCTTGCAAGGCATCACCCAAGTGCTTGTATTTTTCATCCACGGCTTGCAGACTTTTCGCCATACGCACCAAACGCTCGTGCAGTTCAATGCCGATTTTTTTCACTTCTTCCATGTTCTGCGTGAAGTTGTACTGGCTCCACCCCATGTGAATCGTCCGCAATAAGGCAATCAGCGTCAGTGGTGAACTCAACACGACGTGCCTTTCCCACGCAAATTGCCACAAGTCCTTGTCTTCGTCCAAGGCGTGAGACAGCATCGATTCTTGAGGCAGGAACATCACCACAAAATCAGGGGTTTGCTTCGTGTTATTTTGAAGATAATCCTTCATGTTCAGGCTTTTCACCGCTTGACGAATCGACGTGACCAAGGCTTTTGCATCGGTAAAACCTGCTTCCATGGGAGCATTTTCTGCGTTTTCGTCGTCTTGCTCAAAGTCATTCAGGGGCTTGCTCGAAAAGCGGAGCGTCTTACAATCAATCACCACATAGCGTTCCTGCTCCATTTTCACGACGACATCAGGGATGCCCTTGCTCCCTTCGAGCTTTTTCTGCGTGAAATAGTGGGTGTCTTTTTGCAAGCCAGACGCTTCTAAAATCATGTTGAGCTGGATTTCACCCCAATCGCCCGCCCCTTTATTGTGCTTCAACACCGCAAGCAACTGGTTTTTCGCCGAAGTGAGCTTGTCCACATTATTATTGACAATCCCGATTTGCGTGGCATACGCCGTGTTCATCACATCGAGCTTGGCTTGGTAATCGTCGAGCATTTTTTTCACAGGATCCACCAGCCCTGTAAAGCGTTGATGCCGTTCTTCATCTTCCGCTTGAGCCAGCTTGTTGAGCTGCTCCCTAGTCTGCGTCAATTCTTGGCTTAAAAACTGTTGCAAGTTTTCCTTCCACAATTTTTCCCACTCGCTTTTCGATTCGCTAAAGCGAGCTTCCCAAGACTCCACTTGACTTTTGAGCGATGCATTGGCTTCTTTTTCACTCGCCAAGGCATCTTGCTTGACGGAAAGGTCGTCATAATACTGTTGAGCCTGTTCTTTCAGCGTAGCGAGTTCATTCTGCAGATGCTGGCGTTGTTCTTCAAGGCGAACCACTTGCAGATCTTTTTCAGTCACTTGAGCTTGAATCGTGGTGATGCGTTGATTCGCTTGAGCCTGAAAAATAAGATAGCTCACCAACGCCCCAAGCCCCACACCGCTTAGCAGAAAAATCCAGTTCATCGAATAGCCTCCTTTTGTTTTATAGTATCCGCTATATAAAACGGTCTATGGTCTCTTCGTTGTCGCTACGATTATTTTGTTCCTAGAATAGCCTCATAGCCTGTTTCATCTATCGAACACTATAGCTTTATTCTAGCTTAAAAACGAGCTTTTGTCATTGCTACGCCATAGCCGAGTTTATAGCATTTCTTAGATTGAATAGCGTATAGGTGGATTCTAGGAGCCTAGACTCGCAGATGTGTGCAGTGTACAGAGACGCCAGACGCTATTTGAACTAAGCATTGGTATTAGAGTTTCCTCTCTAAGGGAGAGAGTAAAAGCAGTTTTCTCACGTTTCTCAAAAAGATTTATGCTATTATAGACAAAGCATAAAATCATCAAGCTAAACGGAGCCTCCGCATGTCTCTACAAACTGAAACCGAAACCTTGATCTTTCCCGCCCCTCGCCCTGTGGTGGCAGGCATTTCGTCCTACGCACCGCCCCTTGAAGGCAGACGTGACAAAACACGCCTCGACTTCAACGAAAACACCATCGGATTCCCCCACATCTTGCCAGAAGGCTACGACGTGACCACCTACAACTGCTACCCCGAATACCAAGCCTTCATCAACGATTTGGCGGTCTTCTTGGGCGTGCCTGCGGATTGCGTCATGCTCACCAACGGCAGCGACGAAGCCCTCGATGTCATTCCTCGCACCTTCATCGAACCGAAGGTGGGAACGGCACTCATCACCAAGCCCAGCTTTCACATGATTCAACATAACCTCAAACTCGCCGAAGCCTACACGGATATTGTCTATCTCACCCCTGAGTTACAATACCCGATTGAAGAATTAACGCATTACCTCAATCAAAAGCCGTATACGCTCGCCGTTTTCGCCACGCCTGACAACCCCACAGGAGCAGTCTTGCCGAAAGAAAACGTCTTGGAATGGGCAAAGGTGCATCCGCAAACCGTCTTTGTCATGGATGAAGCCTACGCTTTTTACCGCCCCGATGCGGAATCCGCCTTGCAGGACGCCATTCACACGCCGAACGTCCTCGTCACGCAAACCTTTTCAAAAGCGTGGGGCTTAGCAGGCCTGCGATTGGGATACATCGTTGGGCATCCCACGATGCTAGGGTACATCAAGCGAGTGCGTTCGCCGTATAGCGTCAATGCTCAAGCGGTGGCGATGGCTCACAAATTGCTGGAAGACGCTCACACCGTCCGCCGTGCCACGGAAGACACGCTCTTCCGTAAACAAGAACTCATGCAACGCTTGGAAGAACGGGGCTATGCCTTGCGTTCAGGACCGACGAACTTCTTTTTAATGAACTTGGGCGGTCAAGCAGGTAATTTTACCCAATTTGCATCCACCTTGGGGATTTTGGTGCGGAATCAGTCGCAACAAGCCTTGTTGAACGGCTGGGTGCGTGTGTCTACAGGAAGTGAAGGCGAAAACCTCCAGTTTTTGGATGTGCTGAACGTCTTTAATAAGGTATCCGCCTTGGTCTTTGATTTGGACGATACCCTTGTGGATACCAGCCAAAGCTTCGACAAGGTCGTGGCGTACATGGTCAACAAAAATAGCGAAGTGCCTTTGGGCATCAAGGAGCTGAACCTGTTGCGTGCAGAAGGCGGCTATAACGACGATTGGGATGCCATTCAAGAATTGTTGCGTCGCCGTAATGTGGACTTGGATCGTGACACCATTCAAACGCAAGGCTCGGTGATTTATCACAATTTGGCGAAAGAAGCTGAAAAATGGTTGCTCAATAAAGACGATTTAAAGGCGATTGCCGAGCGTTACCGCCTTTTTATTTTCACAGGGCGTGAGCAAAGTGAGTATGACGGCGTGTGGAGCGAAGAAATGAATCCCTTGTTTGAAAAGGTGTATTGTAGCGATGCCGTGGAAAACCTGGCTCGCAAGCCCGCTGGCGACTATTTGACGCACATCAAACGCACGCATATGCTAGAACACGCTTGGTATATCGGCAATAGTGTGGATGACATGAAAGCCGCCAAAGCAGCAGGCTTTTTGGCGTTGGGCGTTTGCACGACGTTTACGGCGGATCAATTGCGTGAAGCGGGTGCGGATGCTATTATAGAATCGCCTACAGATTTAAAGGAGTTTTTCGCATGCTAGCTCGCACCGCCACGATTGAACGTGTCACCAAAGAAACGCAAATCAAGCTTACGCTTTTTGTGGACAAATCGCCGACTGAAGAAAATCGTTTAAACACGCAATCGCCGTTTTTGAACCATATGCTCAACACCCTTGCCACGCACGGACGCTTCACCCTGCAAGTCGACGCCACAGGCGATGTCGACGTGGATCCGCATCACTTGATTGAGGATGTGGGGATTGTCTTCGGGCAGGCGGTCGTCAAAGCCTTGGGCGGAAGCTTCAAAGGCATTGAGCGAGCGGGCTGTTTTCGCTTTGCCATGGACGGCACACTGGCAGATGTCGCCTTAGATGTGTGCGGTCGTGGGAACATCGTGTGGAACGTACCACCGTTTGAAAGTGCTTTCGTCGGCACGGTGGATCCTCGCTTGTTTCGGGAGTTTTTCAAGGGCGTCGTTGACGGTTTAGCCTTGACGATGCACGTCAATGTGCCGTATCGGGACAATGATCACCATGTGGTCGAAGCCATTTTTAAAGCCTTTGCAAGAGCCTTAAATCAAGCCCTCACGCCCTTACCTGATGGCGAAATGATGAGTACCAAAGGTACGCTTGAGGCGCCGAAATGCTAGTTGAAGTCCTCCACTACGGCGGTGGGAATGTGGGTAGTTTACTGCGAGCTTTAGAACGCTGCGAGATCCCCTACACCCTGCTGAAAGGCAATATCGACGGTACATTTCCCACTGGTAAGCATCCTGTGATTTTACCTGGCGTGGGAGCCTTTGGAGCCATCATGCAAGGCTTAGAAGCCCGTGGCTTTTTGGAGCCGTTAACGCAAGTGGTGACGGTCGAAAAAGTGCCATTTTTGGGCGTTTGCGTGGGGTTGCAAGTCTTGTTTGAATCCAGCGAAGAAAACCCCGATGTGGCAGGCTTAGGCTATTTGAAGGGAACAGTTCGCCATTTTCCCACGGATTTTGAAGGTTCAAAAGTGCCTCAAATTGGCTGGAATTACATCCATGCTCAGCAGGAAAACGCTCCTGAAGGCTTTGTTTACTATGTAAACTCGTATTTTGCGGATCCCACGGATGAAAACGTCGTGCTGTATGCCAGCGATTACCAAGGCACTCGCTTTTGTGGAGCCGTCAAACACGAGAATATCACGGCGTTTCAGTTTCACCCTGAAAAAAGCGGTGCTTTTGGGCATGACTTATTGCGTCATTGGTTTGATGCCTTGCCTGTTGAGGTGCTGAAATGAGCCTAGACATCCACGCCCAACGAAAAGCAAAAATCCCTGAAAAGGCTTTAAATACAGCGTTTCAGGCTTTAATGGAGCAAGGAGACGCCGTTTTTGCCACCAAGCAAAAGGCGCCTGCCAAAGTCATTGGCGATTGGCAAAGCACGGAAACCATGTACGCCGTGGTGGATCGTGAGGCGTTTGACGCATGGCGAAAAGCGGTGCATCAGTGGATAAACGCCTATTTTGAAGACGCCGATGCGTTGATTTATGGCTTTGATGAGTTGTGTCGCTTTCCGTCGTTTTTGGAGTTTTTGGAAGGTCAGAAGTTTGTGAAAGCTCTTTTTTTAGGGTGATTTGTGGGCTGAAAAGTCTATTTTCGACACACAAAACCCTCATTTTCGACACACAAAACCCTCATTTTCGACACACAAAACCCGCTTTTCTGACACACGAAACCCGCTTTTCTGACACACGAAACCCGCTTTTCTGACACACGAAACCCACTTTTCTGACACACGAAACCCACTTTTCTGACACACGAAACCCACTTTTCTGACACACGAAACCCACTTTTCTGACACACGAAACCCACTTTTCTGACACACGC
>JAJTHC010000025.1 GCA_021299615.1 Vampirovibrionales bacterium | reverse complement strand
GCGTCTTAACCCCCTCCTGTTTTAGGAGAGGGAAAAAAGCCGAACCCCTTGACAAAGCTCACGACATTTGACACAATACAAAAAGGGAGAGTCCCCAAGTCGTTAAGCTTGAGAACTCTTTTAAGGCTATCCTCCTAGAGTTTGGACACTAGAAGGAGGATAATCAGCAGCGACATAAGTTGCTGTATTTCATCCATTTAGCTCACCTCCTTTCTATAACAGAATGGGGGTGTTGCTTATTAGCAACCCTTTTCATTTAAGGCTTTTATTAGACTAACATAAAGCCTTAAATGATTCAAGAACAATGACAAAGCTCACGACATTTGACACTCGTTTGAAATCATGCAAAAACGTAAAAATAGCCCCTAGCTTACAAAAAAGATGCCCCAAACGCAAAACCCCCTCCGTGTGAGGAGGGGGAATCTTCATCTTTGCGATTGAATTTTTCTAAAATTAGGGCTTGGAATCAAAATATCTTTATGTTAAAGTAAATGGTGTCTTAATAATCAAGCGTTATTTCTATTAAGACAAAGCGTTTATGATTAACGAAAGGTTCTTGCTTTATGTCGAAAGACGTTTTGGAAATGGAAGGCACGATTTTAGAAGCCCTTCCCAATGCCATGTTTCGAGTTAAATTGGAAAATGAAATCGAAATGTTGGCTCACATTTCTGGGCGTATTCGCAAAAACTTTATTCGCATTTTACCAGGTGACAAAGTTAAAGTAGAACTTTCCCCTTATGATTTAACCCGCGGACGCATTACCTATCGTATGAAATAGGGACGCCCTTTTTAATCTCGTATTACCCCCTCAAGCCAAAAGGATTCAAATATGAAAGTACGTAGTTCTGTTAAAAAAATCTGTGACAAATGTAAAGTCATCCGCCGTCGTGGACGTGTGGCTGTGATTTGCGAAAACCCGAAGCACAAGCAACGTCAAGGGTAGTTTCGTCAAAAGACTTTGAATTATTTAAATGTATGAAAGAGTCTGCCTTAATTGTTTGTAGGCTCTTTTTTATGTTAGACTTAAAACAGAAGCCAAAATAAAGTGATATATACTCGTTTACTTTATTTTGGCTTCACATTTACAAAAGAGACCTTGCCTATGAAATGAGGCATCGTCGCAAAATAGCTTAGGTTCACATGATTCCCCTTACCTTGCTAGACGATCAACCCTGTTGGATAAACCCTGATCACATCCTGATGATTGAGGCTCGTCCTGATACCTTGATTCGCCTCAGCAATGGGGAAAAATGGATCGTGAAAGAGTCGGTTCAAGCTGTTCAAGAAGCATTTTTAGCCTATAAACGTGCCTGTTTTACCGCTTTGATGCTCCCTCTTGCCCATGATGCTTCCGACGATTGAGCTGTTTTGAAGCCTATAAGGTATTAACCATGTCCGAAATTGTGAATAAAGATGAAATCCTTGAACTTGAAGAACAAGAAGATGATGAGAACGAAAACCCTGATGTCCCTGAAATAAAGGATCGCTCATGGATTCCCCTGTCTCAACAGGTGGACTTAGCGGCTGATGGGTCTCGTCCGTTTACGCCTAAGGCGATTATGAACGAAGGTCCTGTCATTGTACTGGACACGGAAACCACGGGGCTGGATCATAAAACGGAATCCCTGCTTGAAATTGGTGCCGTTCGCCTTGAAAATGGCGAAATTACCGCCACTTTTTCAATGCTTATTAAGCCTGCGGTTCCCATTCGTCATTCGAGCTTTAAAATCCACCACATTTCAGATGAAATGGTGGAAGACGCCCCTTCTGTGGAAGAAGCGATAACCGCCTTTGCTGAATTTGTAGGCGATTTGCCCTATGTGGCACATAATGTGGTCTTTGATTATAGTTTCATTACCGAAGCGTACAAAAAGCATTTGGGCAAGCGATTTTTGAACCCTCGCATTTGTTCGCAAGAATTGTATTATTCGCTCTTTCCTGAAGAAACGTCTCATGGCTTGAGTTCGCTGGCTCGAAAGTTTGGCTACGAACCGCACGTGGAACATCGTGCCTTGGATGATGCGATGCAATTGGCTCAATTGTATCCGCAATTGCGTAAGCTTTACTTGCAAAAGCATGCGTGGAAGTATAGTCAGTTGACGAACATCGATTATTTACTGGAACGTTACTTGCGTTTACAGAAGGCTCATCAGACTTTGCAGTCTGAAATGGCGGATTTGAAGGATGTCTTCAAGCTTTATTTTGCGGAAGGCGGTCACCCCATTCGCACCACAGGGGGCGAGATTTTGACGGCTAACTTGCGTCGGCAATATGATTACAATTCAAATGCGTTAATGGAAACGATTGTGGAACATGATTTGTTGCCTCAAGTGAGCCGTGTGAACTTGCGTTTGGTGGACAAACTTATTACGCAAAAGCCCAATCGTTCGACGATTAGTGATGAGGTGCGTCAAGCCTTGATCGCCAGTCGTAAAACGATTTCACAAAGCTGGAGCATCGAGCTAAAAAAGCCTCAAAATTAGTCGATATGAATCCCATGCCCCAAGTGACGTTCCGCCACTTCCAACCATGCTTCAGACAAGCTCGGGTGCGGATGCACGCTCAACGCCACATCTTCCACCGTGGCTCCTAGCTCAATGGCTTGTAGCATTTGTGAAATCAGGGCATCCGCATAGGGGCTTAAAATCTCGGCACCCAAAATCGCCCCTGTGGCATCATCCACCACAATGAGGGCTTGTCCGTCGCTTACGCCGTCAATGGTGGCACGCCCCAGGGCGGCAAAGGGCAAACGAGTGACTTTAGCGGTGTATCCTTTTGATGTGGCTTCTTCCAACGAAAGCCCCACACGAGCCAGTTCGGGTTGCGTATAGACCACGGCGGGTATCTGTGTTAGAGCATCCAAGCCGTTTTGCTTTCCTGCGAGCGTTTCCGCCAGCACAATCCCATGATGCGACGCCACATGTGCGAGTTGCGGATGCCCATGCGTGACATCGCCAATAGCGAAAATATGCGGTTGATTGCTCTGTAAGGCATCGTTGATGATGACCCCTCCCGATTGCGGATGCAGATCCACACCAGCGTTTTCAAGTCGTAAGCCCTGCGTATTCGCACGCCGCCCAGGTGCAATCAACAGTCGTTCAACTTCTAGGGTTTGCTGCTCTTCAGGATTCAATAGGGACGTGATTTTAAGCGTGACGTGATTCTGGGCTTCATCCACCACAGCCGTGGTAATATCGGCGTTAAAATGGAAGCTGATGCCTTCTTTTTTTAGCTTGTCTTGCAAAATGGCAACCAATTTGGCATCGTATTGTGGTAAAATACCGCTCAACCTGTCCAGTACATGCACTTCTACCCCGAGTCGCTGAAAGGCTTGAGCGAGTTCTAAGCCAATCACCCCAGCCCCGACAATGCCTAGACGTTTCGGCAATTCAGGGATGCTGAAAATCTCTTTGACTGAAAGCGAAAAACGAGGATCTAAGCCTTGAAAGACTTGAGGCACGAGGGTTTTGGCTCCTGTGGCGATGACAAAGGCATCGGCTTGCAGGACTTTACTTTTCCCTTCAGCGTCTTGCACTTCAACGGAAGTGGGCGAAATAAAACGAGCGTTTCCCTTGACAAGATTGACTTTGAGACGTTTCAGCCGTGCTTCAATGCCATTTCGTAACTGTTGGACATCCTGCTCTAAATGAGCCGACAAAGTCGCCCAATCTAAGGCAAGCTCACCCACCTGAATACCCAATGATGCCAAGGATTTTGACTTGATTTTATAGTAGTCGTTACTGGCGTGAATCAAGGCTTTTGAAGGGATGCATCCCCAGTTGAGGCAGGTGCCTCCCACATGGGTGGATTCTACCAGCGTGACGGAAAAGCCTCGTTGAGCCAGCCGAATGGCGGTGATATAGCCAGCAGGGCCTGCGCCAATGATGAGTAGCGACTTGATATGAGGGGGGATTGAATCTAGCATAATGGACTTTCCTTCATCGACAACGGCTTTCATTATATCTCAAAAAGAAGAAAAACATATTCTCTATAATCAAAGACCTATATGATTGAATTGTATGAGACTTCTGCAAGCCCGTGATACTTAACCCATTACTTATGTTATAGTTATTAAAACAATACTATAGCTATTTTAATTCTTATCTTGAAAGGTTTCGAATGGATCGCTGTAGTTTTGGCTGATTGTCAATCGTTTGAACTTTAGTGAGACATTCTCGTGAAACTCAATCCATGTTTAATGAATCTTTTTCTTAGTCTCTTGTTCTTGATCCAAACGCTTACGCCTATGGCAATGGGGGACGAGTTAGATCAGTCATCCACTGGTTTTGAAGCATTGTTTCAAAGGGCCTTAGTTCAAAACCATGACCTTCAAATGCTTCAGAAAAAACTAAACATTAGCCAAGCAGATATTACCATTGCACGCTATTTACCCAACCCTGAAATTAGCGGATACTGGGGCTTTGGGCGAATGACTTCTGTTTTAGGGAATCCTAGTAGTGTGGGTATTACTCAAGCGATTGAAATGGGACCTAAACGTAAGATTCGCACACTTGTGGCTAAAGCTGAATTAGACAAAGAAAAAACCGCCTTGCAAGAAGCCATATGGCTTCTTAGAAGTAATTTACGTTTAGTATACCTAGAATATTTAGGTACCTTTTGTGAGTTAAAACAGCTGGAAGAACAGATTGCTTTAATTGAATCGTTTATTGTTGCCGTTGAAGGCTTGGTTAAACAAGGCAAATCACCCGCTTCGGACTTAATGCAGGCAAAATTGACACGATCCGATTTTCATTCTGAACGCATTGAACGCAACAGCGAATTGAAAAAAGAACGTTTACAGATCGCAGAACTCCTAGGTGAACTTAACCCAGATGCTTTACCTCTAAACAAAATTAATCCAGATTTATTAGAACAAGTACCCCATTGGAAGAATGAATTTCCCTTAGAACAACAAAGAACGTTGATTCACGACTTAAGCGAAGAAGGGTTTAAGCACAGGCAAGAACTCAAATTGGCGATACAAACTTTAGAACAAAGCCGTTTGCAGTTAAGAGCAGCCAAGCTAAAGCGTATTCCTGATCCTGAAATAGGGGGGGGGATTTTGCTTGTTAGAACAACTTCGCCTTACACGCCTAATTTTGAAAAAGAAAGCTTTTTGGGAGGCTACGCCACTTTAAATCTGCCGTTACCTATATTTAATCGTCAACAAGGGGAAATTGCCAAAGCCCAAGCGGAAATCATCGTCAATGAACAGCGTATTCAGGCCACTCAATTTAGTATTGAAATCGCCATTCAAAAAGTCATTTTAGCCATTTCTACCCAACAGCAACTTTTGGAAAACTATCGAAACAATTTAATCCCTCAATCGAAAGAAATTGTGCGTTTGGTGGATTTAGCGTATCGAAAGAATCAGGCGGGTTTGTCCGATGTTATTTTGGCACGTCAAGCCTTTCAAGAAATTCGGCATGAATACTTGGAACACTTAGAAGAAGCTTGGTATGCGTGGGCTTCCCTTGAACAAGAAACAGGGGTTCCTTTGGAACTTTTAATTCCTAAACTCCCTTGGGAACAGGGAAAAGCCGTCAGCACCTTTTAAAAGGCTCCCCTCCCTTTTTTTTCTTCAACCGCATGAATGAAGATAAACTCTTTTTAAAGAAAGTCTTCTTCAGACTCGTTATACTATAGGTAATATCCTTATATTCACTGGATATAACAAAAACAGCCAACGAAATTGGGAGCCACCACATTGACGACATCTCATTCATCTGAAGACGCCAATCTAAACGCTTTCTCTACAGATTCAGACAGCTCCCTTGCCGTGGAAGCCCCTGCTTCACCAGTGGTGCCTCGTTCTGACTCAATTCGTAAGGCAGTCATGGCAGGCGGATCAGCAAAAGCGGCTTCTGAAGTTACCACCATTCAAGGCGTGGCATCAGGCAAGGCGAAAAAAGAAGCGGGCTACCTCATGGTGTCTACGCCTCAAAGCGTGGCGGCTCAAGAAAGAGAAGTCAAAGACAAGGCGAAAACCAAGGCGGAAACCGAGTTACTCATCCACGATTTGTGGATTAAATACGCTAAGGATCGTTCCAATAAACGCATTCGAGACAAATTGGTTCTACATTATTTACACTTGGTGAAGCATACCGTCAACCGTCTGCCCTTGAGCTTGCCCAATAGCGTGTGTCAAGACGACATTATTAGTTACGGCACCATGGGCTTGTTGGACGCCATTAAACGCTTTGAACCTGAACGGGGCTGGAAGTTTGAAACCTTTGCGGTCAACCGTATTCGTGGGGAAGTCATCGATCAATTGCGTGTGCAAGATTGGGTGCCTCGTGGGGTGCGTAAGCGTAATAAAAAATTGATGGAAACCATGAAAGAGCTTGAAGAGCGTTTGTTGCGAACGCCGACCGATGAAGAAATGGCGACGGCTTTAGGCGTCACCGTGGCTCGTTACCATACCATGTTGACGGAATCGACCGTTTTGGTGCTTTCGCTAGATGAAACCCTCGGTTCCGACAAAGATTCCAACATGAGCTTGATTGACACGGTGGCTGACAAACATTCCACCCCGCCAGATGGTTCCCTTGAAGAAGGCGATATACAAAAACACCTCGCCGAAGCCATTAACCAGTTGCCAGAACGTGAAAAACTATTGATTGCCCTTTATTACCAAGAACATTTAACCTTAAGTGAAATTGGTAATTTATTGAATATATCAGAATCTCGGGTGTGCCAACTCCATGCCCAAGCCATTATGCGTTTACGTTATAAGCTAACTAATTTAGACACCTAAGCTATTTACCTAAGCTTTTTGATTATAAGAAGACCCTTTTATGAAACTTGATTTTAACAACATAAAACATTCTATTTCTACCTTTTCTGTGTATTTAAATAGAAGTACTGATATTCAAGCAAACCCACTTGATTTAATTACGGCATTTAACAACCTCCCTATTTCCATGATGATTTTTGATGCGAAGGGGCATATTTTATTTTATAACGCCACGTGTTCTAGCCTTTTTGGGTTGGATGATTTAGAAAGTACAGAACGTGTGGATCGCATTGAACGTATTGAAGAACTGCCGTTTTATCTCAATGAATTGAAGCAAATTATTCAAGCCCGCATTCTTCGCTTTCCTGATGATGTAGATGCACCGCCTGTGGAGCGAGAATCCCTGAAAGTTCATTTCCCTAAAGGCGATAAAGAAAGCACCATTGGCTTTTCAATCCGTTCGGAATCGGTTGAAGGGGCGAGTATGAGCAATCGTGTATGGGTTCTCATCGCCAGCGATATTAGTCGCCATAAGCAGTTGGATCCTGAAGAAGCCCAGCGTTTGGAAGAGTTACAACGTTCACAAAAGTTTTCAGCCATTACCAAGCAAATCACCACCTTTGCCTTGCATATTTTCAAGCACTTGTTTGCGATTAGTCAACACACACACTTGCTCAGAAATCAGCAAGAAAATTTGCTTAAACGCTTGCAGGAATCCACCCCCATTTCTTATGAAGAACAACTGGCGTTTGCTCTTCAACTGGAACAATCACAATGGCACTTAAAGCACTTGGATTCGAGCATCCAAAATGCTCACAATTTATTTAAGAATCTTGAAAAGCTCAACCAACCCATTTTATTGAAACTCGCCCCTGTGAACCTCAATATCTCCTTACGAGCGTGGGTGCGTGAATGGGAAAAAGAAGGCTTCATTCCCCAAGGCGTTCACTTACAAGTGGACAGTTCCCTTGAAGTCCCCAAAATCTTGGCAGATGCTCAAGAACTCAAGCGAATCATCAAGGCCTTGGTGCAAAATAGCTTAGAAGCGACGACTTCTCAAGAAACGGTTGAAATTAAGCTTTACTTAGGACTTGAACTTCATAATAAAAAAGATTATGTCGCCATCCATGTGGTGGACAACGGCAAAGGGCTTTCAGAAGATGCGAAAGACGCCTTGCTTGATCCCTTCTTCACCACCAAGCCTAACCAGTTGCTTGGCTTGGGTTTGCCGTATTCCTTTAAATTGATTGAAGCCCACAAAGGTCAATTTAACGTAGAATCAAGCTTAGGGCAAGGCACTCATGTCACCTTAAGGTTTCAGCCCCTTGAAGGGTTGCCTCACTAAATAGCTTTAGAAAAACACCCTTTAAACGTCTTATTTTTTATCACGATTTTAGTCGTCCACTCTTATTTACAGGCATAATAGAGATTATACCTATCTTAGACCACTACGATACAAAAGGATTCACCGCCATGAAATCACTGCTTTGGATAGAACAAAACCAACATATTCTTCACGCCCTAGAATCAGTGATAGAATCCGCTCAAGATCGCTTTGAAGAACCCGTGCAAACTCGCTTTGTGGGTACCTTTTCCGATGCCGAAGACGCCTTGAACCAATCACCCGCCCAGTACATTGTGGTGGATCCTACCTTGCTTGCTCAAGCCAGTGAATCGCTGTTGGAAACGTTTAAATCCAGCACCCTGATTTTTTATACGCATTTAAATGCCAATGAATTTATGCCCTTGGCTCGTCGATACAATAGCACCCATGTATTGTTGAAGGAATTGCCGTTTGACAGCTACAAATTGGTGGATCAACTCAAGCGATGCTTGTTTAGCCATGCCTATCAATCTGTTTGGGGGTTAGGGCAGGCACAAAGCGAAACGCATATTTTAAAAAATAGCGACGACATGTTTAATGTGATGAGTCGCATTGAAGGCTTGCTTGAAAACGTGCTTAGCCTTGAAGCTCGCATGGAACTTTGCACCCCTTTAATGGAAGCGATCACCAATGCTGTCTATCATGCTCCCAAGCATTCTAAATCAAGCCAAGAAGACAAATACCGAAAAGGTGAACATATCGATGCTTTAGCGTCGCATGAAGCGGTGGAAGTCAGTATTCACATCACGGATGCGTGGGTGGCGGTTTCCATTAAAGACTTCCAAGGCACGTTGACGGTGGATGATATTTTAAATAGTATTTGCAAGAACTTTACGCAAGAAGCCTTGTACGATGAAAACGGTCGTGGCTTTTTCTTAATGTATTGCTTGATGGATGAACTCCAAATTACGCTTGAACCTGAGCGGTCTTGTGAAATTATATTGTTGAAGTCTCGCTTGAACGACGCCCCTGAAAATGTTTCCAACGACGCCATTTTCTCGATCGATGATGAAGGTAGCATTCGCAATAAGCCTTTGATTATTAACGTTTTGAATCCCGAAGTCTTATTGGCTTAGTTTTTTTAACACGGCTATAAAAAGATGGGTTTTCCTGTTCCTTTTAACGCTGGTGCTTGGAGACCTTTGTGCCGCCAAAGGTTCTCCAAACCTCTAAAGCGGCTTAAGGGGCGGCGGGGGGAGGGACGTGTTACGTCCTCCCTCCCCCCGCCGCCCCTTAAGAATCCCCCATCCCCCACTCCCTCCCGTTCCGAACCGCTATTTTATTTCAAATAGTATGGATACAAAAAGGTTGACGTCTGTTCTAAATACTTCCTCATTATTGTTATGAAATATAAAAACAAAACCCTCCATACTCAAATGGAGGGTGATTTGATTTTAAGTAAATCATTGGGGAGATAGAGAAGTTTGAACAGGGGAGACAATAAAAGATGTAGATAGGGGGACTAGCAACGAGAGGCGACATACGGTTTCTGAACAGCAAAGCCAAGAGGGAGGGGACAAACATAAAAGGAGAAGGTGAACAGGGGAGACAATAAAAGGAGTTAAGCGGTGGGTTTCTGAGGAGAGGGTGTTTTTCTGAAAAAAGGTTTTGAACAGGGAGGACGGTTGGAAGCGGGCGGGGCGTTTGTTGCGTGCTTCTCACACAATAATAAAGGAAATCTTAAGACGAAAAATGCCTATTTGTAACGAAATGTAAATAGATTGTTTGAAATATTAAGAAAATCTGTAGTTATTTTAAGGTTTCAAAACAAAAGGATGCCCTAGAAAAGGCATCCTTTTGAAATAAAACGATGCTTAACTAAGCGACAGGCTTGGCTTCAGGTGGCGTTTCCACAGGTGTTGAAGCAGGAGCTTCTACAGGAGGCGTCGGGACGTCTGCTTTTTTATTGCCACGAGCAAGTACGGATGCGCCGAATAAGGCAAGCGAAGCGGCAATCCCAGCACCTAAGGTTGCTCTAAAGGCACCGCCTTCATTGCCAAGCCCTGCAACTAAAGCACCGATGCCTGTTGCGACGGATCCTAAAATAGCAGGTGCCACAAAGCCTTTTTTATACCACGCTTCTTTCTTAGGAGGGGGAGCCTCAGCCGTAGTTTGTTCCGCAGGAGGCGTCGTGCCTTCGGGAGTTTCTGAAGCAGGGGCTTCCGTCTGGCTAAACTCCGCCGTGTCTTGAGCAGTAGGCATGGGGGCGTCTGTTTCAAACGAAGCAGGTGGATTCACCGTAACAGGCGTTTGTTCCGCTTGACGAGGGGCATACTGAAGAGGGGTTAAAGCATTGACTGCAATCATTCTTGAATTTCCTTATTGAGCTTGGGGGACGTTATGTTCACAAAAATCACCGACAATATCGTAAATGGAGAGAATCTAAATCCATTATACTAAGTACTGGCTTAAAAACAAGTCATTGACTTTTTGTGCTAGGGAACTTAAAGAAAAAAGCTTGTTATTCTGTTTTGCATCGTGTATTGTTTATGAACACAATGCTTTAGACTTATTTTAGGGTCTCAAATACTTGATGTATAAAAAGGTTCAACAAGTAGACAATCTGCCAAATATAGGCATAATAATAACGTCACGATGAAACAAACCCAAGAAGGAAACACCCTGTGAGCGAACTCGTCCATTACGCACCGACCCATGAGTATATTTACCCTCAAGCAGCTGACCACATTCTCGTGGGATTGGATCCTGCTGTGGCGGAAAAGCTCGATGAAATTCGCTACATTGAAGTCACCGAAGTAGGTGAAGAACTTTCCGCTGGCGATACCTTTGCAACCATTGGTACTTCCAACGGTGAAATCGAACTCGCCATGCCAGTGGGTGGCACGATTCTTTCTGTCAATGATGAAGTCATTGAACGCCCTCAACTCTTGTGTAACGAAAACTTTGATGTGAGCTGGTTGCTTGAAGTAGAAGCCAGCAACGTCAAAGAACTCGAAACCTTTATTAGCGTTGCGAATACGTCTGTTTAAGTATTTATTAAGGTATTTTACGCAAATGCCAAAATAATGTTATACTAAAACATGTTGTAATATCTTTGAAACGATTAAGTTAGGGCGAACGTTATTTATGAAAAATTACCAAACAACAGGTGTTATGATTACCGCACTTCTGTTGATTAGCGTGCTGTTTGCCTCCACTTTAATGGTGGGTACGCCTGAAGAAGAAGCACAATCCTTGCCCTATTCAGAATTGATGAATAAGGTCAAGGCGGGCGAAATTAGCCGAGTCGTCGTGAAAGGTTTGGAAGTTGAAGCGATTGCCAAACCGAGCTTACCTAAAACCGACAAGGGCAAAGCGACGCAAGCTCCTGCTCAAAAAACGACAGACAGTAAGCCTAAAGCTGAAAAAATTCGTCTCAGTGAGCTTTTCTTCAAGCCTAAAACACCTAAAAGTAATGCCCCTGTAAGCCTTCACTACAAATCGCAGATGCCTGCGGGTACCGCCGATCATTGGCTTCCTCAGTTTGAAGCCAAAAATGTGGCGATTGAAGTCAAAGATCCCAAAAAAGAAAGCTTCTGGTGGGATATTCTAGGCTACTTTATGTGGGCATTATTGCCGATTCTTCTGCTTGTTTTCATGTGGAGAAACATCGGGGCAGGCGGTTCGCAAGCCATGAGCTTCGGCAAAAGCCGTGCGAAAATGCTCGTTGAAAAAGATATTAAAATCACCTTTGCCGATGTCGCAGGCATCGACGAAGCCAAGGAAGAGCTTGAAGAAGTCGTCGACTTCCTTAAAAATGCGGACCGCTACCAAAAACTCGGAGCCAAAATCCCCAAAGGCGTCTTGCTCGTGGGATCCCCAGGTACGGGTAAAACGCTTTTAGCCAAAGCCGTTGCAGGTGAAGCAGGCGTGCCGTTCTTTAGTATTTCAGGGTCTGATTTTGTGGAAATGTTCGTCGGGGTCGGTGCCAGTCGTGTGCGTGACCTGTTTGAACAAGCCAAGAAGCAAGCCCCTTGTATCGTGTTTATTGATGAAATCGATGCCGTTGGTCGCCAGCGTGGAGCAGGCATGGGCGGTGGGCATGACGAGCGTGAACAAACGCTCAACCAGCTTTTGGTTGAAATGGATGGCTTTGATTCCACCACAGGTATTATTATTGTCGCCGCCACGAACCGTCCTGATATTTTGGACAACGCCTTGTTACGTCCCGGTCGTTTTGACCGTCGTGTCGAAATCGATACGCCTGATTTAAAGGGTCGTGAACAAATTTTGAAAGTGCATTCCAAAGGCAAGCCCATTGCCGAAGAGGTTGAACTCAAGCGTGTGGCTCGTCGTACGTCGGGCTTTAGCGGAGCAGATCTCGCCAACTTGCTGAATGAATCGGCGTTGCTTGCGGCTCGTCGAAATCAAACCGAAATTAGTACCATCGATATTGAAGATAGTATTGATCGGGTGATTTTGGGCTTGCAGAAAAAGTCCAAGCTCATCAAAGAAGAAGACAAAGAATCGACGGCTTACCATGAAATTGGTCATGCCTTGACAGGCTACTTCACCGAAGGACAAGATCCTTTGCGTAAGGTGACGATTATTCCTCGTGGCTGGACGCTGGGAGCTGCATGGTATGCCCCCGATGAAGAATACGAGCAAGTATCCGTTAAAAAGAAAACGATGCTCGGTAATATAGCCGTTTCGTTGGGTGGACGTGTCGCTGAAGAAATCGTGTATGGGGCGGATTATGTTTCTACAGGAGCCGCGAATGACTTGCAAAAAGTCGGCAAAATTGCCCGCAACATCGTGATGACCTATGGCATGACCGATGCCTTGGGAGCCTTGCCCTATGGCGAGCGTAACGAGCAACAATTTATGGGGCGTGATTTTGGGACGACTCGCAATTACAGCGAAGACATGGCGTCTAAAATTGATACGGAAGTGCGTCGCATAGTGGATGAACAGTATGCGTACACCCGTCAGCTTTTGTTGAGCCGTCGTGATTTGATGGAGCGTTTGACCCGCATTTTGCTGGAAAAAGAAACGCTTGAAGGCGATGAGTTTAAAGCGATTGTGGAAGATTACTTGAAAGAATCTTACGTTGAAGCTTAGGGCATTGTTTGTGGAGGGACGGCTTGAGGCTTTTTCGCTGTCAAGCGACTAATCAAGAAAGCGGAGCCTCCTGCGAGAACGCCGATACCAATTCCCCATAAGGCGGTGTGCATGTTGCGTTTTGCTTTTAGATAAGGAATAACTTCTTCAAAGGTTTTAGGAATGTTTTTAGAAAGAACTTGAGGTTGTGTTGGAATATCGCCCCCCAAATAGCGGATAGGAGCTTTTTTATCATATCCTTTAACAGAAACGTTTCCTTTTACAGGGGCTAGTGTTGCAATTTTGTGTTTATGTTCTTCTGAAAATCCAGGCAAGATATCTGTATCCCAAACCCAAGGTCGCCATACTTGATTATGGGGGCTTGTGTCGGAGTGTCCATATCCTGCACTAGGGATATATTGATTTTCGATTTTTATTTCAGTCGATGCTATTTTATTTCCTTTATTTGGAGAAATCACTTGCGTGTATTCAATGCTCGTGTCGCCTAATGATTTAACGCCTTTGGTCACATGCCCTTCTTCATCAAAATCGAGACTGGTTTTTATGAACCCGTCTTTGCTTTCATCATAGTTAATCTCTCTTTTTGTGAGCTTACCATTTTTGATAGTGTCAACTTGAGTTGGAGGATCTTTTTTATCGTCGCTAAAAGCATACTCTACCTTTAAGCCATTATCTAGCTTGGTGTAGCGATCCAAATTCGTTGAAATAACGTTACCTTCTTCTTTGTAAGAATGAATGTCATGAGTCACCGAAGCCGCTAAAGCTCCAGCACCCAACGTGGAAGCAATCACAAGAGGCATCGTATTTTTATTTTCCTGCTGGGGTGGGTTTGTTGGACTCATTCCGTTATTTTGTACGCTAATCATCTAAAAATCCTTTCCTTTATAACAACACTTTCTTGCATAAAACCCACTAGGTTTTATTTTGTGCTAGCTTGAGAAGCCTCTAATGGTTTTGTCGCCGTGACCTTCAACAAAAACGGAGCCACCAGCGTCGTTAAAATCACCACGATGATCAGCATATTCGCCCAAGTGGCATCCAACAAACCAGAGGTTTTGCCCACTTGCACAAAAATAAGCCCCACCTCCCCACGAGGCACCATGCCCATGCCCACAAAGACGGAATTAATGCTTTTGTCTCGAATTGCAAAGCCTGAAAGGGCTTTACTGGCTATGGCTAAAACGGTTAAGCCCAACGCCAATAGAAAATAACGCAACTGTTCAGGGTCAAACGGATTGAGAGACTGAACATCCAACTGCATACCGATGCCGATAAAAAATAGGGGTGTGATGATCGACGAAAAGGCACCAACGTCTCGCAAGACCAGCTTGAAATGCGGATCGTTTTCACGTTCTTTGAGTAGTAAGCCACAGGCAAAGGCGACTAACGCCATCGAAATGCCGAGGGTCGATTGCACCGCCCAACACGCCAGT
>JAJTHC010000178.1 GCA_021299615.1 Vampirovibrionales bacterium | reverse complement strand
GGCTTGTTGGATGTCGACGAGTTCCTGATTCAAGCCGACGATCATTCGCCGTATTTGCTCAAGGGAGGAAAACCCCACGTGCAAGCAGGCAAAGGTATGCCTGCTGTTTTAGATGCCCTTTCCCTTGAAGAAAACCACGAAGGCATCACGACGACTTTTCACTTAACGCATCCCTGTGGGGCGATATTGCTCCCTGATTTAGACGGCTTAAACGTCTCAATGACGCCACTTGAAGCAGGTTTGAATCATCAACGCTATCACGGTTCTGAGTTGCGTTGGCAGATTAAGCCTCAAGGTGACGGGCTTTCGTTAAGCTTGCCTTTAAATTGGCAGGGCTTCAAAGGGGTTGAAAGTCACTGGAGCGAAAAAGGCTTAGAAGTCAGCCTGCTGAAACTGCCTGCCGAAAAAAAAGCGTGGCGAATCCTGCTAGATGCGGGGCATGGCGGGCTAGAAGACGGCACACGTGCTTTAGACGGTACGCTTGAAAAAACATGGAGCCTTGAACTCGCTAAACGAGTCAAGCTATTACTCCATGAAGCAGGCGTGGAACAGGTCTTTTTGACACGAGACGACGATGTGACCCTTAGCCTGCGTGAACGCCAGCAAATCGCCGATGACGTCAACGCTGATTTATGTCTAAGCTTGCATGCCAATGCCTTGCCTGACGGAGAAGATCCCACGGTGAGAGAGGGTGTTTCCGTGCATAGCTACACGCCATGGTCTCACGATGTGGGGGATGCCTTGCTTGAAAGTCTCGCCACCGTGCAAGCGAAGGACGGTCGTTATTTCAGCAATTATGCGATGACTCGCCTGCCTCGATGCGTGTCTGTTTTGGTGGAATACGGCTACTTTATTCATCCAGCAGACTATGCTCGCTTGTTGGATGAGGAGCATCTTTGGCGGTTGGCTCATGCCACGGTTTCGGGGGTGTTAAATGTTTAAATATCGGTTTTGTCCCCCCTCCTAATTTTAGGAGGGGGTTAGGGGGCGGTTAAACTCACAAACAGCGTCTAGAGTTTAACCTCACCCTCGAACGTCTAAAGACGTTCTCTCCCCTCTCCTAAAATTAGGAGAGGGGACAAAAGTTCTTTTAAAAGGCGGATTCAAGTAACAAGTGACGCAGGAAAGGTTTTATCGCATGACACAATACTGGCTCATTAAATCCGAACCCTTTAAGTTTTCGTGGGATGACCTCGTACGTCTTAAAAAAGATCACTGGGACGGCATCCGCAATTTTCAGGCAAGAAACAACTTAAAAGCCATGAAAAAAGGCGATATTTGCCTGTTTTATCATAGCAATGAAGGCAAGGAAATCGTGGGGCTTTGCCAAGTCGTCACCGAACATTACCCCGATCCCACCGACGACACAGGCAAGTGGGTCGTGGTGGATGTCGTGCCGATTAAGCCCTTCAAGCGTTTTGTAACGTTAGCTGAAATCAAGGCCACGCCTGCTTTGGCGGATATGGCATTGTTGAAGCAAATGCGTTTGAGTGTGGCTCCTGTGCGAGCCGAAGAGTTTGACTACCTGCTCAAGCTCGGCGAAACCACGTTGTAGCATCATTTACGATTGAGACGGTTTTAGGCTTTTGTCGTATAACACAATTAAAAAAATGGCTTAATCCTCATGATTAGTAAGCTTAAAGACTTTATGTTCAGCACACCGCTCACTTATTCAGAGTTGAGGGCGGTCAAGCAAATACAATCTCTTAAACATGTTAAAAGCCATGCTTCTGAACAGCGTGTTAAAGCCGCACAAGAACAGGAAAGCAAGCCCAAGGTTCGTATAAGTATTAGCACACTAAGTGAATGGCGTAAGTATTCCCCACTGTATTTTGCAGGGGCAGGGGCGGGAGCGGGCGTTTTATGGGGTACTTTTAAAGCGTCGAAACATCCTGTTACACGGATTTGGCAAGATCCTCCAACAAATAAAACCTACCACCTAGAAACCTTCGGGCAATGGAAGGCGAATCAAGCTTTGCCAAGTGGAGGCTACAACCTAAAAACCTTTGAAGCAGGCGATGCTGTAGAAAAAGTAACCGTAAGCCAACGTTACCATTCTTTATGGGATGCCTTAATGCTTTCACCCAAAAAATATGCGAACGTCTTACGAAGGCAGTATCAAGAAGGTCGTTTTATCGACACGGATGTGAAAGAAAACAAAGACGGTACTACTCTATTCAACCGTAGCATGAAAAGTAAACAAGGCATCTTTCCATTATTTGAAGCTCGTCTTAACAATCAAGGCGAACTAGAAAAGTTGATTCACACATTTCATCGTAATGGACAGGATTTTCATGTGAATTTAAGTCCAACAACAGTCGAAGGTAAAATGGCTCTATGGACTCAAGAAAAAATGGGACGCTTTACCTTTCTGCTAAACAATCATGCACGAACGGCAAGAATGCTTGTGGAAGATCCCACCACAACACACCGTTACCAAGTCTTCAGTACTGTTGAAAATATAGGGCAGTATACTAAAAATCCTTCTTTTCATGCTGAAAACTCGCCTGTTCGTATTTTGAAAAATAATAAGAAGGTGGCTTGGCAGGATTTAAGCGTTCACGAAAAAATGCTTTTAGAACATCCTTTGTTCTTTCGGCAATTGATGCCTCAACCAAAGGACAAGGCTCTTCTCGATATTGCATCTCATATCCCTACACCTTTGCGAAGTACCCCCTTTCATGCGGATCTCCGAAAGGGACTTCAGCGTCATGTACCTTGGAAAGAGTGGTTAGGTAAGCCTTTTTCCTATGGAATGGCGTTTGCAGGGCTTGCCGTTTTAACGCAACAATTTTTACTTTCCCCTAAATCACCCTTTAGTCAATGGTTAAGTGAACATGTTGAAGTGCATCATCGTTCAGCTCACCATTTAATGGGGACTTCTTTGCCAGAAAACGAAAAAATTCTGTATGTGAAGGATACGGGTAATGACAGTGCTGACGCCAGTATTGGAAAGGCCTTGCGAGTGTTAAGTAATTTTGGTTTGATTAAGACCTCTGTTGTTCATCAAAGTAAGAAGAAACATGAAAAAATTGAAAAACTCATCGAATCCAGCAAGCAAGCTCAAAACGCCTAAGCAACACCATAATCAAGATCTCGGCTTATGGGGAGAAAACATCGCTCGCCATTTTTTAGCACGAAAGGGCTTCCGCATGATAGACGCTCGTTTTCGGGTGCATCAGCAGGGTGAAATTGATTTGATTGGGTATGATCAACAAGATTTGGTCTTTGTGGAAGTCAAAACACGTCACGCAAAACACCAGCAAACCGCCTATGAAGCCTTGACGCCCCATAAGAAAAAAGCCTTGTTAGCGAGCATCGATGGTTTTTTGGCAAGGCATGAGCTTTCTTACGATGGCTTGCGAGTCGATTGGGTGATTGTGACCGCTCACCCTGCCGATTCGTCGGATGGTGATTATGCCACGCTTGACCATGTGGTAGGGGTTGACTTATATTAGATAGTATCCACTAGATAAAACGGTCTATGGTCTCTTCGTTGTCGCTACGATTTTTTTGTTTGGTTATTTAGGTCTCACTCCACGCCCGCACAAAAAAACCTAGGCTCCTAGAATAGCCTCATAGCCTGTTTCATTTAGCGAACACTATAGAAGCTTCTGAAAATGTGGCTCTCTGTCTTGTCCCCCCTCCTAATTTTAGGAGGGGGCTAGGGGGCGGTTAAACTCACAAACGGAGTCTAAGGTTTAACCTCACCCTCGAACGCCTAACGGCGTTCTCTTCCCTCTCCTAAAATTAGGAGAGGGTTAATAGCCTCTTTTATCTAACAAAAGGAAGACACACAATGGAAGCATGGTACGCCATATTAAAAGGAATGCTACAAGGAGCCACCGAATTCATCCCTGTAAGCAGTTCAGCTCACTTGGTTTTGTTTAGAACCGTCACCGACATTCTAGGCTACCCACCCCCCAACGCCTTTGTCGATGAATTCTTCGACATCACCCTTCACTTGGGTACTCTGCTGGCTGTGTTGATTTACTTCCGCCACGAAATCGGTCGTTTCATCGTCGCCGTCTTTCAAAAAGCCCCCACCGTTGCGGACGATAACGGACAAGTCTGGCAAACCTTCCCCCTACTTTGGGGTGGCTTTCTTGCCTTTAGTGTCACGTCTGTTGTAGCCCTTGTCGGCTTAAAAGGCAGTGAAGTCTTATTCGCAAAACTTCAACACATCCCCTTGCTTAAAGGTGTGCCTGATGTCACGCAATTCTACATTCATCACCCTGAATATATTGCCCTAAACCTCTTTTTAACAGGATGCCTCCTCGCCTTTGCGGAAATGCAATCCGCCAAGCACGCCCCTTCTACTGAAGAGGCGTTGCATTTGAAGCCCTTGCAAGTCGTCAGCATCGGCACGGCTCAGTCGGTTGCCGCCATATTTAGAGGCATCAGCCGTTCAGGATCCACCATGGCAACCGCCTTGCTTTGCGGATTAACTCGTACGCAAGCCGCTCGTTTTTCGTTTTGGCTCAGCATCCCGATTTTTGGATCCGCTGCGGTGTATGAAAGCTATAAGCTGGCGAAAGTCGGCATTGCCTTTGAGGGCTTACCGTGGGTGTCGATTCTCTTGGGGATGCTCGCTTCTTTTGTCGTCGGTTATGCGTGTATTGCGTGGTTGTTGAAATTGCTCGCTCGCTT
>JAJTHC010000220.1 GCA_021299615.1 Vampirovibrionales bacterium | reverse complement strand
ATGGCGGACGCTTGCTCGCTCAAGGCACGCCGATGCAGGTGGCATCGGTGGGGGAAAGCCTCACGGGGCATTACTTGCATGAGCATTTGCAACGTGGTTTACTTTAGTGAAATATAACTGTTCATAAAATTAGAGGCTTAGCTATACCTTATTGTTGATTTCAGATAAAGACGGTACATCCAACGGGTGGATCCTCACGTTTTTGAACTTGAACACAAAAAAGGTAAAGGCTATATGAAACGGCTTTTGAGATACCGCAGGGTTTCCCCAAAGCCGTTTTTTAAAGAATCACTCTTTTTCTATTTTTTCCTCCAGCAGAGGCTGTCGCTGCTAGAGCCGTCGCTGCCGCTGGAGCTGCTTTTGTATCAGCCTTAACCGCCACTGTGGCAGAATCTTTTTTAGCTTCTGGTTTTTGAGCTTGAACTTCGGTTTTATACCATTTAAACGATTGAATAGCGTATAGGTGGATTCTAGGAGCCTAGACTCGCAGATGGGCGAGGTGTACACAAACGTACATAAGCACATCGAGAATCCTAGCGACAACGAAGACGCCAGACGCTATTTAATCGTTTAATTGGTATAAGGTTTAACCTCACCCTCGAACGTCTAGCGACGTTCTCTTCCCTCTCCTAAAATTAGGAGAGGGGACAGGAATATTCTTTAAAACACTAGACCTTCCTTTTTTTCTGATAGAATGGAAAAGCTTTACGAAAGTGTCTCGACTCCCTCTCCCTTAGGGAGGAGGAACAAAGCAAAAAGACTTTCGTGGAGCTTCCTAGTAAGAAAAAATAGTGAGTTCACATGCCTAACCCCGACCCCCCAAAAAAAAAGAAGCCGTCCCTCATACAAACCGCCCCATGGACGCTCGATGCTCAGACATCGATTGAAGAGGCTTTGGCTCGCTTTCAAGCCGAAAGTACCGCCTTCTTTTACGCCCCTGTGGATCTTAACCCTGTGGCTTCTGCGGAAAACTTGCTGAAAGACGGCTTTTTATTCGTGGTCTTTCGTGCGGATTTGGATCGTATGGCATCGATGCAGTTGGGGCATCTGCCTGTCCGAGTCATTAGCGTGCCGTACCAACCCACCCAAAACTTTGTGCAAGACGTCTTTCCTGCCTTGCTTTTGAACGAAACATACTTGAAGGAATCGCATCACAAACATGAGTTTGATATGAAACAACAATTGAGTGTGCTGTTTCCTGTGAAGTTTATTGCCGCCTTGTATGAATTGCAATCCTTGTTTAAACGTTTTCAGCTACAGGGATATCTCATCGGCGGGGTGGCTCGGGATCTCATCCTCACCGAAGACCGTAAGATGCTCATTCGTGATGTGGATATTACGGTGGAAGGGCAAGGCGACAAGGCGGCTCAAGCGGTGGATTCACAATCACGCAACTTTCGTATTGAAGAAGTCTATGCCGAATTTGGCACGGCGAAACTACAATATAAAGACTTGGTGATGTTGGATATGGCATCCACCCGACAAGAGGTGTATCCGTATTGTGGGGCATTGCCGACCGTCACCAAGCGAGGCGTGCCGTTGTATGAAGACATCCGCCGTCGAGATTTTAGCATCAACACGCTAGGCTTGGCGATTCATGATGTGGGCATGCTTTACGATTACGTCAACGCTTTACAAGACCTAGAAGCACGACGCATCCATGTATTGACTGGGGCAACCTTCTTTGAAGATCCCTCTCGTATCCTACGAGCGTTTAAGTTTGCCAATCGCCTCAACTTTCAGCTTTCGCCCCAAACCCAATGGCTCATGCAAGAAGCCTTAGGAGCCTTACATTTAACTTGCTACAAGGGAGGCGGTGCCAGAATCAAGGAATCCCTGAAAGAATGGATGTCCTTGCCGCCGTCTAAACTCAAGCACGACTTATTTAATCAGTTTTTTGGCATGCAAGGCATCAAGCTGTTTATGATGACCTTCTTGGATGAATCGGAAAGCACGCAACCACTGCATTTAAGCTTTGAAGCCCGTCGAACCATTTCTGAAAGCATGATGCAATTGCAACATCTTTGGGCGGATGTCCAAAACAACTTGCAAGACGTCTTTCAGGTCGAATCCCCTTACTGCGACCCGCTGGATCCTGACACCTGTAATGAACGGGCGTTGTGGTATATTTACCTCTGCTATATGTTGGCTCCCTTGCGTGGGCAAGTGGCATTGAGTCAAAAGCTGATGATTCGCCTTGAACTCACGCGAGCGTGTAAAGATATTCTCGCCGACTACAACAAGCTTTTAAGCACTCAACCCCTTAAAGCCCTCGATTTGGATGCATCCGCCTTACAGCTCTGCAATGCCTTTGACGCCTATGAATCTATCGCCTTGATTGCCTATGTCTTACAGCAAGACAACGCCAAGGCGTGGCTTGAACCGTTGACCCGTTATTTGAAGCGTTGGCGTGACTTAAAACCTGATTTAACAGGCGATGACTTGATTGACTTGGGCTTGCCGAAGGGTGAAAGTATAGGCAAGTGCTTGAAACGCTTGCGGATGGCTCGTATTACGGGGCAGGTTCAAAATCGTGCCGATGAAATCGCCTATGTGGAAGAGTTCTTAAAAGAAATGGGAACCCCCTAATGACGGATGCTTCACTTTCTAATTCACCTTCTCCAACGCCACCATCGAACCCACAAGGAAGCCTGCTGAAAGCCGCAGGATTCATGGCGATTTTGTTGCTCTTGTCCAAACTGGCGGGCTTTGCTCGTGACGTGATGATTGCTCAACATTACGGCTTTAGCTTGATGAGCGACGCCTATTTCGCCGCCTTTCAATTGCCTCAGTTTTCGCTGATTTTGCTCGGGGGTTTGGGTGGGCCGTTTCATACCGCAACCGTCAGTATTTTCACTTCCTTGCTTGAAAAGAATCCACAGGGTAAGATCGTGCCTTCTGAAAAAGCCAAACAACTCGCTAGTACGTTGACGACACTCACAGGGCTTGTTTTTGCGATTTTGAGTGTGTTGGTTTACGTGTTTGCTCACCCGATTATGTCGCTGATTTTGGGCAATGGTGCCAAACCTGAACTGGTGGATTTAGCCAGTCAACAACTCCAAATCATGTCGCCGATTATCTTAATTGGAGGGCTGGTGGGCTTTCTATACGGCGCCTTAAATATGCTCCACGTCTATGTATGGCCCGCTCTTTCGCCTGTGGTGATGAGTGTGGTGATGATGCTCGCTCTCGTGCTGTTTGGGGCAGATGAAACTGGGCTAGTCCTCGCATGGGCATCTTTATTGGGAGCGGTTTTGCAATGGGTTTTGCAATTGCCTGAGTTTTTCGGCAAGGGCTTTTCTTTTATGCCTCGCTTGAAAGAATGGCAGTCGCCTGAAGCGAAAGCATGGTATCACCTGCTTTGGCCTGCTGTTTTGGGTTCCACCATGGGGCAGTTGATGATTTATGTGGATATGTTCTTTGTCGCCGATCTACCTGAAGGGGCGTGGTCGGCGGTGGTGTTTTCAAACCGTTTGATCCAACTGCCTTTGGGCGTTTTGCAAACGGCGTTATTGGTGCCGTTGTTTCCTCGATTGGTGGAACTCGTCAACACCAAAAATCCAGACGGCTTGGCATCGCTTTTGGTCAAAGGCGTTGGGGGGTTGTGGTTTTTGTCCTTGCCGATGATGCTCATTTTGGGCTTGGCTCCGTTACCGTTTATTGAATCCTTGTTTTCGCACGGCAATTTTGGTGGTGACGATGCGAGCTTGCTTGCGGTTGCCATTGCGTGGCAAAGCTTACAGATTATTCCCTATTTCGCTCGAGACACGGTGACTCGAGTCTTTTACGCCTATCAAGATTCTAAAACGCCGATGCTGATGGGTTTAATCGCCATTGCCTTAAAAGCGGTGATGAATTACATTTTCATCGTCAAGCTAAAAATGGGTGTGGCTGGTATTACGGCATCGATTACCTTGATTACCGTCTTTAATTTGATTGCCTTGTCGATTTTATTGCATCGTAGGCATTTTAAGCAGTTGCCTGTCAAGGCATTAGCCTTGACCTTGGGCAAGTTGACGCTGGCATCTGTACCCATGCTGGGGATGCTCTATGTCGCCCAACGGAGCTTTGTCTACTTGCCTGACCTACTTCAATCGATCGCCTTTGCCAAAGCGGTGTGGATTAGCTTACTCACCCTCGGCATCGGGGGAGGGCTTTATGTCGGGGCGTGTCATCTTTTAGGCATCGAAGAGGTCGGGGAAGTCATGCAACGATTGAAGCAAAAGTTTTTCAAAAGGGGAACTTAGACAATTGGACTAGTTTTTGCCATTCATACCATACCCGATATAATAATATCTCATAGAAGGAACAATAATTATGCCCAGTTCACCATTATTCGAACACTCTACAGAAGAAACCCCCCTTAATCGTCGTGATTTTTTTAAACTAGCAGGGGCAGGGCTTTCTAGTCTATTGCTGGCTTCTAGTGGTTTGGGTTCGCTTGCCCAAGGGGCAGAAGCTACCAAGCAGGACGCTTGTATAAAAGCTGAGTCTGAATTAGGCGTGGCTAAGCGTTTCCCCTTGATTGAACAGGGGATTGAAGGCTTGAGTGCCAAGCAGATTCAAGCCCACTTAAGGCTTTATGAAGGCTATGTAAAAAAGTATCAAAGCATTAGCCAAGAGATTAAAGCCTTCACTCCCGAACAGCTCGCCAACGTAAATGCGACCTATCATCCTTTTCGGGAACTCTTGGTAGAAGAAAGTTTTGCCTTGAATGGTGTTTTGTTGCATGAAGAATACTTTGGTATTCTAACGCCAGACGCTAAACCCATGAGTTCCTATTTAAAATCTTTGTTAAATCAGCATTTTGGTTCTATTGAAGCCTTTCAAGCTCAATTAGTGGCGTCTGCTAAAGCGATGCGGGGGTGGGCGATTCTAGGCTATTGCCCACGTTATAAGCACTTGAGTTTTTACGGTTTAGACAGCCATCATATGTTTTCGCCCGTGGGGGTAAAACCTGTTTTGGTGGTGGATGTGTATGAGCATGCCTATCTCATTGATTACGGCACGGATCGAGCAAGCTACCTCAATGCCCTTTGGAAGCAAATTGACTGGACGGTTGTCGAAGCTCGTCTATCTTTCGTATAGAAAACGTTCTACCCCCTTCCCGTAAAGAGAGGGAACAGGAAAAAGCCTTGCTTTACAGGGAGCGGTGGGCTTGCTAAAATAAAGCAATACCCCAACAAAAAAGGACACGCCGATGAACGCCTTGAAACT
>JAJTHC010000167.1 GCA_021299615.1 Vampirovibrionales bacterium | reverse complement strand
TTTCGTCACTCGCCTTGGCGTCATATGGCGTCAAACAATAGGGATGCATTCTGTTGTACAATGCATCCCTGTTGACGGCGGGCTTTTAGGTGAAACGGTCTATGGTCTCTTCGTTGTCGCTACGATTCTCGATATGCTTATGTACGTCTCTGTACACTGCACATATCTGCGAGTCTAAGCTCCTAGAATAGCCTCATAGCCTGTTTCACCTATGGGCGACCACTAAGCTTCGACTGAATGACCTTTGAATTTAGTTGCCATGGCTTCGGCTAAGCTAGCAGGCATTGGCTCATAGTGGGCAAACTCCATGCTGAAGGTTCCGCGTCCTTGCGTTTTTGAGCGTAAATCTGTGGCGTAACCAAACATTTCACCCAAAGGTACAGTCGCACGAATTACCGTACTGCCTGTTCCTGCAATGGAATCCATACCTTCCATGCGTCCACGACGGCTGGAAAGGTCACCGATGACATCACCCATGAAGTCATCAGGCACTTCGACTTCAACCTTCATGGTCGGTTCAAGCAATTGAGGACCCGCTTTTGGAACCCCTGCTTTCAACGCCATAGAACCAGCAATTTTAAACGCCATTTCGCTTGAGTCAACATCGTGGTAGCTACCGTCGTACAAGGTGGCCTTCACGTCGATCAATTCAAACCCAGCGATAACGCCTCCTTTAAGGGCTTCTTCAACCCCTTTGGAAACAGGCCCGATAAACTCTTTCGGCACCACACCACCGACGATTTTGTTTTCAAAGACGTAACCCGTGCCACGCTCCAGCGGTTCTAAACGCAACCAAACGTGTCCGAATTGACCACGTCCACCCGATTGGCGAACGAACTTGCCTTCGACTTCCACCATTTTCGTAATGGTTTCACGGTACGCAACCTGAGGCTTACCGACGCTGGCGTTAACTTTAAATTCACGCAACAAACGGTCGACGATAATTTCAAGGTGAAGCTCGCCCATCCCAGCAATAACCGTTTGAGACGATTCTTCATCCACACGCACACGGAAGGTGGGATCTTCTTCCGCCAATTTAATCAAGCTCATGGAAAGTTTGTCTTGATCCGCTTTTGAGTTTGGCTCAATGGCGACTTCAATAACAGGTTCTGGAATGAAAATCGATTCCAAAATAACTTCTTGACCTTCAGCAGTAAGCGTATCTCCTGTGGTGGTGTTTTTAAAGCCCACACAAGCGAAAATATCACCAGCGCGTACTTCATCAATTTCTACACGAGCATCGGCGTGCATTTGCACGATACGGCTTACACGCTCTTTCTTGCCTTTGGTAGCGTTCATAACGTAGCTTCCGCCACTCATTACACCACTATACGCACGACAGAAGGTCAAACGACCCACAAAAGGATCCGTCATAATTTTGAAGGCAAGTGCCGAAAATGGTTCATCATCACGAGAATGACGCACAATTTTCGTTTCATGATCCATGGCAACCCCCTCAATCGGAGGAACATCATTCGGTGCAGGCAAGTAATCAATAACCGCATCCAACAACGGCTGAACACCTTTGTTCTTAAAGGCGGTTCCGCATAAAACAGGCACAATTTTTACATCAATAACCGCTTGACGCAAGGCTTTTTTAAGTTCAGCAACACTGATTTCTTCACCACCCAAGTAGCGATCCATCAAGGCATCATCATGCTCAACAACCGCTTCCATAAGCACTTCACGAGCAATCGTGGCATCATCAAGCATTTCTGCAGGAATCGCTTCAATGCGAATATCTTTACCAATATCGTCATAGAAACGAATGGCGTTAAACTCAACCAAATCAACCATACCTAAGAAGTTTTCTTCAGAACCGATCGGCAACTGAATCGGCACAGCGTTGGCTTTTAAACGATCCCGCATTTGAGCAACAACTCGTGTGAAGTTAGCTCCTGTACGATCCATTTTGTTGACAAATGCCATACGAGGCACTTTATAGCGATCCGCTTGACGCCAAACGGTTTCAGACTGAGGCTGAACACCACCCACTGAACAGAACACCGCACAAACGCCGTCCAACACACGCAAGGAACGTTCCACTTCAATGGTGAAATCAACGTGACCAGGGGTGTCGATAATATTGATTTGACAGTCTTTCCAAGATGTTGTAATCGCAGCGGAGGTAATGGTAATACCACGTTCACGTTCTTGCTCCATCCAGTCAGTAACAGCGTTACCATCATGGACTTCACCAATTTTGTGTACTTTGCCAGAATAGAACAAAATGCGTTCTGTTGTGGTGGTTTTGCCAGCATCAATGTGAGCAGCAATACCAATGTTGCGGATTTTTTCAAGGGGGGTTTTACGAGCCACGAGCGTGATTCCTCTGTATTTTAGGGACAATGAAACATATGATATTTCTATTATAACCCAAAATAAGTAAAGTCTACTTAAAATTTTACGAATTGTTTTTAAGCACAAAAAGGGCTTTACATGGTTTTATATCTATGTTAGCTTGAAAAATAATTACTTTTAATTTAAGATTGTATTAAATATGACATCGTTTCCTTCCCTTTTCTCTACAACACGAATGTGATGCAAAGCTTTTTATTAAAGGCTTTATTGAACTATATCTACTAATACATCACATTATTTACGATTTATAGGAAGTGTTTGTCTGATGAATGACTCTTCTCGATGTTTATTGTTGAATAAGCATCTTTCACCTAACTCCCCCCATATTACCCCTGTGAATTATCCTTCTGAGTTAGACAAGGCTGATTTGGTTTCTTTACCGAAGACTATTACACAAAGCTCTAGTCCAGAAGAAAAAAAACAAGCCAAAAAACAAAAGGAGTCCCCCAAATCGCATTGGATGACCAACGCAGGTTACGCCCTTTACGCAGGCGTGGGAGCCATTAAAACCATTTCAAGCTTTGAAAGAGGCTTTCTATATGACAATCCCACCATGATTGTAGGTAACCTCAGCTTATTGGCGTCGTTTCCTGCTGTCTTTTTGACTCATGGCTTTTATGCCAAGGCTTTTATGTTGATGGCGAATCACTTGAGCGAAATGGCGGAAGCGGCCGTGGGCTTTCGTGAGCAGATTAAAGCTGCGGACAAACAAGCCCAATTATACGGTCATAAAGTCCCTGTTTCCAAAACCGTTGGACTTAATGGCATGAAAGAATGGTTAGACATGGGACTGCTGAAACGAGTTTTCACTTTTCAACAAACCCTTGAAGATAAAAAAAACCTAAAAGCCTTTACAGATTATGTGGTGAAAGATTTAAATCAGGCAGGGCGTGAAATGATCAACACCCTCAATGCCACAAAAAAACTAACAGGAGAGGTGGCAAAAAAAATCATAACGCCTTCTCATGTCATAAAAATGCCTGATGCCTTTAAAATTGGTATTCATCCTCACGGTGATGTTCGTAATATCAAAGCACTCAATAATATCTACCATATTTCAAACACAGGAGCGTATGGAGGCATCGTAGGTGTGGGTGCGGAAGTCATAGCACACACCTTAGGTTTCGATCGAATCACCACTGTATTTACACGTCCTTGGTTGATGTTGTCTAATTTACTTCAAACAGCAGGGGCATTATGTTCAGCGAAACAAATTTATTCACGAACAGGCAATTCAGTAAGAGAAACGAAGAAACTTAAAGCAATGGGGATACAAGAAGCATCGGGAACCGTGCTTGAAGCCGTAGGTGCCGCCAGTTGGTCGAATGATTGGTTACTGGGGATTTATCGCTTGGGGTCTCTGCTAAGAATGCCGTATCGTAAATATAAGACCCTGCATAAAGCAGATTCCAAAGGTAATATCGTTAAAGTGAACTTGAAAGATCTTAAGAATAAGATCGGAGCGGATAAGGAAGAGGCGGATAAGATCATAACGGCTTTACACAGTGAAAACTTATCCTTTTTGGTGGATGGCGTGGCTGCCGTCTTGATTTTAGGCGCGCCTGCGGTGGCGTGGTGGGAAAAGAAACATCATACGACACTGAACCCTATTGAACGCCGTAAAGCATTAGCCGATAAGATGAAAGCTAAGCCTTCACACACCGATGCTGGTGGGAAGGTGAAAGGCTCCTAAATGCGAGGGCTTCCGCCGTCGCACAAAGGGAGGCTTCCGCTTGGGGGCATCGCTCAATAAAGCGACAGCCGAGTTCAGGCATACTCAAAATCGAAGGCGGTGTGCCTTCAATGGAATGTAACTGCTTCACATTCGGGCGAGGAATGCTTTGCAACAAGCCAATCGTATAAGGGTGCTGGGGTGAGGCGAACAAGTCTTCCACCAACGCCGTTTCCACCAAATGCCCTGCGTACATGACGGCAACCTTATGACAAATTTCCGCCACAACGCCCATATCGTGCGTAATCAGTAGCGTTGCCATGTTGAAGTCTTGACAGAGTTCTTGAATCAGGCTTAAAATATCGGCTTGCACGGTGACATCTAAGGCGGTGGTCGGCTCGTCCGCAATCAAGAGCTTCGGCGTACAAGCGAGAGCCATCGCAATCAAAACTCGTTGACGCATACCCCCTGAAAACTCGTGAGGGTAGGCTTTTAGGCGTTGTTCAGGGTTTGAAATACGCACCGCATCCAAAAGTTCACGCATTCGTAAGTGACGCTGGGACGAGTCCAAATCCGTGTGAGTCGTCAAAATCTCTTCGAGCTGGTTGCCAATCGTGTAGACGGGATTCAAGGCAGACAGCGGATCTTGCGGAATTAACGCCATCGCCTTGCCTCGCAGGCGACGATAACTTTCAGCATCCAAGGACTGGAGCGAAAGCCCGTTTAGGGCGATCGTTCCGCCACTCATCACCCCTGGACGGGGTAGTAAACCGAGTATCGCCAAGCTGGTGAGGCTTTTACCGCATCCGCTTTCGCCGACCAAGCCCATAATCTCCCCCTCAGCGATGCTAAAATCCACGTTCTGCACCAACGGCACCAGTCCCTTGCCTTCAGGATGAGGAAAGGAAATCGATAGAGATTCCACCTGTAACACAGGCGTGGGAGGGGCTATCACGTTCATGGATGCATCCTTTTTTAGCAGGTTTATCTGAAGTTTTGGAATTGTAGGGGCTTTTCCCACTCGCTGGATTTTTGCTTCAAGTGGGTGATGACCGCTTGCAAATCGTCTCGATTTTTGCCGTTGACTCGCACTTGTTCGCCTTGAATGGACGCTTGCACTTTGAGCTTGGTTTCTTTAATTTCGCTCACGATTTTTTTGGCGAGTTCCTTGTCAATCCCGCAATTGAGCTTCACCACTTGACGCACACGGTTGCCTAGGGCGTGTTCAATGGCGTTACTTTGGGCGTCCAACAAAAAGGGACTTAGGCTACGTTTGATGATTTTTTCTTCCAAAATCTGCAAGACGTTTTGCAAAGCAAAGTCATTGGCGGTTGTAATCGTGATGTCTTCTTTGTTTAGCACGAGTTCGGTTGCCGTGTCCTTCAGGTCGAATCGAGCGTTAATGTCTCGACTGGCTTGATCAACCGCGTTGGTGAGTTCTTGGGCGTCAAATTCGGACACCACATCAAAGGTTGCGTCTTTTGCCATGGGGCATCTCCTTCTGTAAATAAAACTGTTGTTTCATTTTAGCATAAATCTTGGCAATGTAAAAATCAGGGCAATTTCCGACACACGAAATCCTTTTTCTGACACACGAAACCCACTTTTTCGACACACAGAATCCCCTTTTCTGACACACGAAACCCACTTTTTCGACACATGAAAG
>JAJTHC010000085.1 GCA_021299615.1 Vampirovibrionales bacterium | reverse complement strand
TGTCCCCCCTCCTAATTTTAGGAGGGCAAACAATCTTTCTTATTCACGAAGTGAATCTACTCCTTTAGGAAGGAGAGGTTGGGAGAGGAAACCAACGGTTTTCTTTCCCAAGAGAAGCTTTAGCTTCGATAGGTTAGGGGGCGGTTAAACCCTAGACTCCGTTTGTGAGTTTAACCTCACCCTCGAACGTCCAAAGGACGTTCTCTTCCCTCTCCTAAAAATTAGGAGAGGGGACAAACACGTTAAATCCCTTGAAAGCCTGTGTTTGGGCCTTTAAGACGTAAGGCACTAAACAAGGGCTGATACGTCTTCTTCAAACGGAGCATCCCTTCTTCATACAAGCGAAAACTCAACAAGCTCCCTTGTAATTCGCCTAAAAACTGTTGCAGGTGAGCCATCGTCCCCAACACCAGCAGATACTCGGCTCCGTTGGGCAAAACAGGGACATCCGTGCTGGCTTCAAGGCGTGTCATCGCAGGTTCCACCATCAAACGAACGGCGCCTGCTTTCGTGGGCGTGGGGTAAAGCATCATCGCATCCCGTGTCAAATGGAATTGCGACGGGGTTTCCGCCGTTTCAGAATCGAGCCATTGTTGCCGTTGTGGCTCATACCGCAGAGACGTCCAATTGCTGGCGGTGCTACTTTTCGCCCAAACCGTTTGCAAAGCAATCAAGCTTGGGGCGGTGTCATACGCATTTAAATCAATCGTGTTGATGCCGACGGCATAGGGAATTTCGATCTGTTCTTTAACGGTGGGAAGCGTTATGCTAAGGCGAATATCTTCATAGATTTGGTTCAAAAAGCTGACGGTTTGCTTGACGGGGGTATTGGGCAGGGCAATTGTAGTGACAGCTTTTTGACCGCATCGGGTCAACACGTCATTAACAAGGGTGAGTGCATTTTTAGGGGTGTTCATCATAATTCTTCTTTCTTTTTGTTTGTTTGTTTTTTACAACGTCATTACGAACGCATGTGAAGCAATCTGTAAAGACTCTGAAAGTGGTGGACAGATTGCCACGCTACGCTCGCAATGACGGACAGAGAACTTGCCGACAACGCACTAAATGCGAGGCTTCCGAGACATTTTGCGGACGGCAGGAGCGAAGGGAAAGCGAGAGGGGTGGGATTCTTAAGGGAGGGGGGCGACCAAGACCCTCCCTCCCTTAAGCCGCCTTTAGAGGTGTCGGAGACCTTTGGCGGAGCAAAGGTCTCTGACGACCGACCAGCTAAAGAAGGGAGCGAAAAACCCCAAAACCACTAAGCCATCGTGCAACGCAACCACGATCCTGCTTCAGGACGCACCGCCTTGGATCCAAAGAGATACAAACCACGCACGGCATTGGCAAACATATCGGTGGGTCGAACATTTTCCACATTGCTGACTTGCGACGCAAGGGTGATGAAGTCCTTGTGGAAGGCGAGAATCGGCACGACACCGCCAGCAAGCGTCGGCACGTTGGTGGACACATAGATTTTGAATCCAGCGACGTTACCCAAGTAGCCGTTTTGAATGGCTTGATCGCCCATGCTTGTGGCACGTGTAAAGGCATCACTTTGAAGCAATAGACGTTTAAAACGAGGGTTCACAATCAAGACACGGTCTTCTTGTGGGACGTTTTGGGCATCTAAGGCTTCCGCCATCAACGTGATGTTGTCGTAGATGTTCGTTTTGGTAATGGCAATGGTGGTCGCCGCTCCGCCAATGATGTTCGCCACAGGAATTTCCAAGTAATGTTGATACAAGAAGGCATCCACCACGTCACGCACGGCGATCGCTGCTTGTTGCGTGTAACCTTCAATCACAGGAATATCCGCTTGAGCCATGTCTAAATCATCGACACGAAAGGCGAAGTATTTTTGTTGGTTGATGGTCAGCATTTGCTTAGGATCAGTCAAGGTTTCGTAAGTAATGGCGGTGCCACGTGTGTAATCACGCACGGTGACGTTACCAAATGAACGAATGTGGACGACATCGCCCGATTTTTTAATTTCGCCTTCGTAATCACGATTGACGAGCCCTGCAATGACGCTATTTTTATTGAAGCTTTTGAGGATGGTTTGGCTCCAAATTTCGGGAACAAAATTGTCATATGGCATGATGTTTTCTCCTTTTTTGTTTGATGTATCGTTCCTCTCCTAACATAAGGAGGGGTTAGGGGCGGTTGAACCTATAGTGTTTTCTATATAAAATGTTCTATTGCCTCTTCGTTGTCGCTACGATTTTTTTGTTTAGTTATGTAGGTCTGTCTACACGCCCTCACAAAAAAAATCTAGGCTCCTAGAATAGTCTAATAGCTCATTTTATCTATAAAACACTATACCAACGAAGTCGGGGGTTTAACCTCACCCTTGAACGTCTTGCGACGTTCCTTCCCTCTCCTAAAAATAGGAGAGGGATTTTTATTACTTAATGCGACCCTCCTTAAAGGCTAGGCGAATACTGGCTTCATTGGCGAGGTATTCTTGTGGGGACATACGCCCGATTTCGTCTCGTGTAAAGGAACGTGCCGAAACGCTTTTGGTGGGCAATTTGCCTTGTTCCAAAACAGGATTCATCGGTTCTTTGGGGGCTTTTGTGGGGGCAGGGCTTTTCAAGTTGCCATGAAACTTGGTGACCACGTTTTCTAGGGCTTGGTTGAAGAGATCCGTCCACGGAGCCAGCACGCCGTCGGTGTCATTGTCGATCAAGCGAGCCACTTCATCGAGGATGTAATTCATCACAGGTTGTGCATCGGGGTGTTGTTGGATGAAGGCTTGCATGGCGACTTGGGCTTGACCGCCTTCGTTTGCAACGAGCAGGTGGGCTTTAATGGCTTGATCGATTTCATTTCGCACGAAGGCGACGGGGTCTTTTTGGAAGGCGATGAGGTCTTCCTTGGGGGATGGCTTCGGCGTTTCAGGCTTCGGCGTGCTTGTGGGTGTCGAAACATCAACAGGCGTGGGATCGTTGGGGGTCATGGGGGTCTCCTTTTCTTTTTGGGGAATGATTGATTTGTCCCCCCTCCTAATTTTAGGAGGGGAAATATCCTTCTTATTCACGAAGTGAATCTTCGTCTTTAGGAAGGAGAGGTTGGGAGAGGAAACCAACGGTTTTCTTTCCCAAGAGAAGCTTTAGCTTCGATAGGTTAGGGGGCGGTTAAACCCTAGACTTCGTTGGTGAGTTTAACCTCACCCTCGAACGTCCAAAGGACGTTCTCTTCCCTCTCCTAAAATTAGGAGAGGGGACAGGAACTACAAAGCAGGCGGTTCCGCAGGACGCAATAGCTCCTCATCCTTAAACCCTAAATTGCGGATGATTCGCTTAACAATGGCATCCATGTTGAGTCGTGGCAATAGTTCAGGCAAGGCTTGCATGGTTTTCAAAAAGAACAAAATACTTTCAAGCTCCTGCTCTTCTTTCAACTGCCCACGACTGCCTAGCACTCGAATATCGCAACACGAACGCTGAAACACATCAGGACTTACCGATTCATAACGAGGCATAGGGCTGCCCGACTCGAAAAAGCGAAACTCTTCTGGGTAGATCCAAAACTGCTTGGAAAGCTCGTAAACCAATTGCAACATAGGCTCTAGGCAGTCTTGTTCGAGTTGCATCAACATACCGTCGTACTTACGGTGGGCATTTTCGGTGATGGTATTCACTTCAGTCGCCGTTCGAGGGGTAGAATTGCTCCCTTCTAAGGCACCCGTCATTAAACGCAGGGAACCGCTGGTTTCCATGACTTCAATTTTCAGATCTTCAATTTCTTGAAACGCTAGATTGATATTCTGAGCCACCAACGGCAACGGACGCAACGTGTCGTGATCCTTCACAGGGATCAAGGCCCCAGGGCGATACTCCATCGAAAGCGGATCAAACACATCGTCGTTAAGCAAGTAGGTAAACGGCGAATTGATGCAGAGATTCAGAATGTCGAGCTTTTGATTGGTCAGCGTGTTTATGGCATGTTGAAGCCCCAAGGACTTTTCCACCGCCCCGATGCCGTAGCCTTCATGCGGCACAGGAATCAGACTAGCAAACACAAAGGGAGCCTGCCCTGCTTCCAAGCCATGCGCTTCAAAGCGAATCAGCGTGCCTGTTTCTTCCACCACAACAGCGACGTAATCTTCATAAGAACGTCCGTTAATCCATAGGTCGCCCCACACTTCAAGCAAGGTGAGGGGTTGTTCCGCCGAAGGGAGCTTGCTTAGTTTGGGATCGTCTTTCGTGAGGTCTTTTAATTGAACCGCCAGTGCATCCGTGTTTAAGTAGCGAGGTTCCTGCAAGACTTGGCTCATGCGTTTGGGGATGCGTCGAATGAGCGTGCCTTCTTGCCAATTTTTCAGTGTTTCGTCGATGTAAACATCTTGAATGTTCAGCACGTCAAAGCGAGGCCCCTGCTCAAGCAGGACGTCTTGCACTTCGCTGGTGTAACCCACCGTCAAGCCCAAGCGTTTTAGGGGAACTTGACGTAAACGCTTGCCGTGTTCGTAATGCCAAGGCATCATCATGACGCTATTACCTGTCACCAGCAACTGCTTCAAAAAGAGTCCAAAAGCGGATTGAAAATCTTGCGTTGCGAGCTTGTGATGCAACAAGGTTTCCAGACGGCTGGCGTCTTCTTGATCCGCTTGCCCTTGCCCAAACACGTGGAAGAAGCGTCCTGATTTGGGGAAGAGTTGACTCATTACGGTATTGTGGAGGTTTTCAACGGCTTGGAAAACAATGGGGCGTGCGACTTGGTTGCGATCCGCTTGCTGCTTGGTGGATGTACTGGTCATTTCCGAGTGATACGCCTTCCAGCAGGCTTTCCATGTGTTTTCTTTGTCTTTTCTAAGTTCACGTCGGGTTTTAATGTCGTCTAAAACGCTTTCGACGAAAGCTTTTTCGTCGTCTTGGCTTAAGCCGAAGGAGCGAGGGACTTCAGAAAAATCAGGCACGGTAAAGTCAGCGGTCATCGGGGGGATTCCTTTACGATTTATGGGGATGATGAATGTGAAACGTCCAAAAATAACGCAAGAGAGGCAGTTAGTTGGTGAAAAAAAGGGGGGCTGGATGTCGTTGGGTTTGTTTGCTTATGTTCTTAGCTTAACAAAGATTCCGAGGGTTTTCTAGTGGTGAATCGTGCAGAAAACCCACGATTTAGCAAAGCTTTTGTAACGAATTTGTTTCAATACGGTAAACGGATTTCAAATTTGTTAAAATTGTAGTAGTTGACAAAGTTATCCACTTTCTGTATTATTTTAAGGTAATCAATGGAAAGGATGCTTTTGTGAACGCTAAACTGATAGAAAAGCCTCAAGGATATAGTCTCATGGAACATATGACACTTGAAGAAACCTTAGCCCATCTTAAAACATTGGGTGCTTCTGAAGAACTACTTAGTTTTTTGGCGGTTGACTTTGAGTTGCGAGACGACCTGTATAGGGCTTTGGCTTAGTGTTTTTTAGCGAGGTAAGTTTTGAAGACGCTCTTCTGATTCACACCGCTCAATTAAAGCGATATGGTGGACGAGAGGGTTTACAGCGTGAACATGCCTTACGATCCGCTTTAGATCGACCTAATTCAGGGTATTATGAAGATACGATGCAAGCCGCTAGTGCTTTAATGGAAAGCTTAATTAAGAATCACCCCTTTAATGATGGCGTAAAAAGAACCTCTATTCAAACTACGGTTTACTTTTTGTTAAAAAATGGCGTGAAGCTTAATTATAAAGTGAATAACCTAAAAGCTTTCCAAAAACTGACACATCTTATGGAAACAGGTCATTGTAATCGACTCACTTTAGAAAAATGGTTACGTGATTATCTCGTATAGGCGTTTTTATAAAGTCTAATGTCCGATAGATAATCGTAGGTTTTACGCACTAGGAAGGACATCGAAAAAGTGTCATACTGAAAAAGAGTGGCTCCTTGAAAACTAAACCCGTCATCCTTAGTGCAACGAAGGAAAAATAGGACAAATGACGCTTTACTCTTCAAAGCGTGTGTCAGAAACAAAGGTTTTGTGTGTCTGAAATAGGTATTCTGTGTGTCAGAAACGAGGGTTTCGTGTGTCAGAAATAGGCATTCTGTGTGTCGAAAAAGTGGGTTTCGTGTGTCAGAAATAGGCATTCTGTGTGTCGAAAAAGTGGGTTTCGTGTGTCAGAAATAGGCATTCTGTGTGTCGAAAAAGTGGGTTT
>JAJTHC010000130.1 GCA_021299615.1 Vampirovibrionales bacterium | reverse complement strand
CGTGAGAAAAACGTGTAATAGGCATAAGCGTTTCCTTAAAATTAAAGAGCAGTAGAAAAAAATAGAGAGAGGTCTAAAAAAACGACCACCTAAGCCCCGAAGGGCTTAGGCTTTGCAAACAGGGGTTTTTTACTCAATGTATTCCCGCAACCGACGGCTACGGTTGGGGTGACGCAATTTCCGCAAGGCTTTTGCCTCAATCTGACGAATACGTTCACGGGTCACGCCAAATAACTGCCCCACTTCTTCAAGCGTGCGTTGACGGCCGTCATCCAGCCCAAACCGCAGACGCAACACATCACGCTCTCGCAAGGAAAGCCCTGCCAAGACTTCGGTCAAATCTTCACGCAACAATTCGTGAGCCACACTTTGAGCAGGGGCTTCCGCTTCACGATCTTCAATAAAATCACCCAAGCGAGAATCTTCTTCTTTGCCAATCGGTGTTTCAAGCGACAAAGGTTCTTGAGCGACTTTAATAATTTCACGCAATTTGTTAATGGAAATCGTCATGCTGGCGGCGAGTTCTTCTTCACTCGGTTTACGCCCGAGTTCTTGCGCCAGTTGACGGGTTTTCTTGCGAAGTTTGTTAATCGTTTCCACCATGTGAACAGGAATACGAATGGTGCGGGCTTGATCCGCAATGGCTCGGGTAATCGCTTGACGGATCCACCATGTGGCATACGTTGAAAACTTATAGCCACGTTCGTGATCAAACTTTTCAGCGGCACGAATTAAGCCCAAGTTCCCTTCTTGAATGAGATCCAAGAACAGCATGCCTCGTCCCACATATTTTTTGGCGATTGAAACAACCAAACGCAAGTTGGCTTGTACCAATTTCTTTTTGGCTCGTAAGCCACCTTCGCCACCTTCGGCGATTTTACGAGCAAACTCAATTTCTTCGTCTGCGGTGAGCAAGTTAATACGCCCAATTTCACGCAGGTACATACGAACAGGGTCGTCCACGACGACCCCTTTGGTGTCGGCGGAAAAGTCCACGGTGTCGTCATCCGTATTGGCGAGCATGCTGTTAATCACAACAGGGTTGCCGTGATTGAAGAGAGCCGCACTCTCATCTTTCATAAAATCATCAAGACCAACATCGTCATGCGTGCTACGTTCGGAACGGTCGATGAGATCGATAAGGGCATCATCACTTTTGGTAGATCGTCGTTTCATCATGGAAAGCGTACATCCTTTTAATTTTGAGGGGGGGGGGAATTACAGAAAGCGGGCAACACACGCTGCCTAATAAAAGAGTTTTATCATTAAGAGATTGTATCTCTTGCCTCTTATGTCTGCTTAAAAGAGCCTCAATCTCATCTTGTGCTAGTATCATGTCCCTATATGTAAGTATCTTTACAATTCTAGCGATTTCTTTGCTTGACGAGACCTTTTTCACAAATCACTCGGAAAATTATCATAGCACAAAGTATAAAAAAGGCGACTACTTCTTATTTGGAGATTTTTGTACTATAATTCTATAAAAGCTCTCGCTGAACCCTCTCCTAATTTTAGGAGAGGGAAGAGAACGTCGTTAGACGTTCGAGGGTGAGGTTAAACCTTAGACTCCGTTGGTGAGTTTAACCGCCCCCTAACCCCCTCCTAAAATTAGGAGGGGGGACAGGACAACATTTAAGGACGCTTATGTCTCAAACCCTTTCTTTTCAAGACGCCGCTGAACGAGTCAAGCAACAACTCAATGTGCTAGACACCATTGGACGTTTTGTGTCGCTTAAAAAACGAGGGCGTTCGCACCTAGGACTCTGCCCCTTTCACAATGAACGCACGCCGTCTTTCAATGTTTCGGCGGAAAAGGGCTTTTTCAAATGCTTTGGATGCGGTGAAAGTGGCGATGCCATTAGCTTCTTAATGAAAATTGAACATAAAAGCTATGGTGAAATTATTCGTGAACAAGCCGAAGAAATGGGCTTGCAAATCCGCTATAGCGACAATGCGGAAGATCAAGCCAAATTCGCCCAAAAAACCGAAGAGCGTGAGCGTTTGTGGGATGTGCTTCATAACGCAGGGCAGTGGTTTCATATGCAGATTCAAACCCCTGAACATGCGTCGATTCGTGACTATCTAAGCAATCGAGGCACGTCGACCGATGCCCTAAAACGCTTTCAGCTCGGCTATGCCCCTGAATCGTGGGAAGCTCTCACCAGCTATCTTCACACGGCTTGCCCCCATGTCGCCACCGATGCCTCCATTTTAGAGCGTGCCAGTGTCGCAGGCGTGCGAGACAACGGCAAGGGCTATTACGACAAGTTTCGCCATCGTTTGATGGTGCCGATTCACGACCTTAAGGGTCACATCGTGGGTTTTGGGGGACGTGCTTTAGGGGAAGATCAACAGCCCAAGTACCTCAATTCCAGCGAATCGATGATCTACCAAAAAAGCCAGATTCTCTACGGCTTATTTCAAGCCAAAGACGCCATCCGCAAACGTAAACGAGCCGTGGTCATGGAAGGCTACTTCGATGTGATAGCGTCCCACATGGCGGGTTTGGAAGAAGCCGTTGCGACGTGTGGCACGGCGTTAACCGAAGCCCATATTCCGTTGTTGATTAAATCAGGCGTGGAAACGCTCTATCTTTGCTTTGACAGCGATTCCGCTGGACGCAACGCCGCCTTGAGTGCGTTGGAGCGGTTGGATCCGTGGATTCAACGGCAAACGCTTAAAATACGGGTCTTAAGCATTCCAAGCGGGAAAGACCCTGATGATTATTTTAGGACGCATTCGCTTAGCGAGTTTGAATCCCTTATGGCAAACGTCCCTGATGGCTTGAGTTTTCGCTTAGATTGCGTGTTGGAAGGCATGAACACGCATCATGCGGAAGGACAGTTGGAAGCAAGCAATCGTTTGTTGCCTTTACTGTCGAAGGTGAAGCATCCGATTTTGCGGGCTCAGTTATTGGCTAAATATGCCGAACGTTTGCATTTGTCTGAAGAAAGTTTGCGTCAAAGTTTGGCGTTGTTTGAAGGCAAGCAAATGCCGAAATCCACCTACACGCCTGCTCCAAAATACAATAAGCCTTATGATAAAAATAAGCGATATACGCCCAAAACACAGATGCCTCCTGAAGATTTTAGCCGTTTGCGTCAAGGGCTTTTAAAGCAACAAAGCTTGCCGATGATTGAGCAATCTCTGTTAAGTTTGGCACTTTCGCATGAGTCTGTTTTTTACGGATTGCAAAAATCGCTCGTGGGGTTTGGGTGGGAAAGCCCTACGCTCGGCTGGTTATGGCAACAAATCCATACCATGCCATTTGCAGAAGCCCAAGCTCATGTGCAGAACTTGTGGCATGAAGCCCAACGTCAAAATAAGGTCGGGCTTTCGCAAGGCTTAGAAGCCGTGTTGATGGGGCAGGATGCCTTGCTGGAGCAGCTAAACGCCGAAACGCTGGATTCTTCACAACTCCTTCAAATGGTGAATGAAAGTTTAGTCCAATGGCAACGACGCAAGCAGCAAGGTCAGTTGCAGGTTCGCAATAAGGCGTTTCGTCACAAGGAACATGAGCTGTCATCTGAAGGTGATTTGGACGATGAAGCCGTTATTTTACACTATGATGTCCTCGACGCTCACACCCCCTAAACGATTGAATAGCGTAAAACTTTCTCTCTAGGGGTGCGATTTATCGCATCCGTTTCAGGATTATGGGGAGGGCTTGATTTATCACGCCCCTACATTTAATACCATTTAAACGATTGAATAGCGTAT
>JAJTHC010000031.1 GCA_021299615.1 Vampirovibrionales bacterium | reverse complement strand
TATTGCCCACCAGGCATGAAGAAGCCTTCGTATGATATGAAGAAGCCTTCTTATGAAGTGCCAAAGCCTTATAATCCACCAGCGAATTCGTACGACGATGCGACCACTTTGCCAGTAGTACCATACGGTAGAGGAGGTGGAGTGCTGATGGATGAACCTAGCTTTCAACCCGACACACAAAATTACTGGGGAGATATTCAAAATGCTGGAACAAATATTACGACCGTAACGGAACAGCAGGCTGTTGAAGAAATGAGTCAAATGTTCTTCTTCTTCCTTGCGGCTGCTTCACAAAGCCAAAGTATGTCCGTACCACAGGCTCAACAACCAGTAGCTCAGCAGGAACAACAAGGGTTTCCATTTCCTCCTGGATTGTTACAGTTGATTCAAGGATACATGAACTAATTTTGATTAAAAACGTGAAGCTTTTTGTAATGCCTCTCGTGTCTCTATGAAAAAAGGGTAATTGGGTTTAAGGGATATTTCAAAAAATGCTTTCGAGCATTCAAGCAAACACGCCGTTGAACACAACTGCCGACTCTCTCTCTCGGAAGAAAAAACAGAAGAAAATCGAAAAAATGAACCATAGCCATGATGATTAGATTCGTAAATTAGGGGAAAATAAAGGGGAAAAACAGAATAGGAATTGGGAGTATGATCCTCCCTTTTCAGAAGAAAGACCATTTATGTTAATTGTTTAATTGATGTGTTGTCTTCCCTGTTTAGAAGAAAGAAAGAATTACAATTTTATTAGAATCGATCCTTCATAGAAGACTCTCTCACTTCTATGAAACCGTTAGCCCTCGTCTCGCCAAGGACGAGGGATTTCTCTATGTATAGTTTTTTGAGCTGGTGCTTGGTTTTGGCTAGCTCCGTTTATAGCTGGTGCTTGGATTTCTCACTCCATTTATAGCTGGTGCTGTCAGAGACCTTTGGACGCACAAAGGTTCTCCGACACCTCTAAATGCGCTTAAGGGAGGGAGGGTCTTGGTCGCCCCCCTCCCTTAAGAATCCCACCCCTCTCGCTTTCCCTTTGTTCCTGCCGTCCGCAAAATGTCTCGGAAGCCTCGCATTTAGTGCGTTGTCGGCAAGTTTTTTTTAACAACCAACTCGTTCCTTCGTTTGGTACGAAAAAATTACAAACTCATGGTTCGGGACGGGAGGGAGGGGGGGATGGGGGATTCTTAAGGGGGGCATACTGGGGGGAGGGAGGACGTAACACGTCCCTCCCCCCGGCGCCCCTTAAGCCGCTTTGGGGGTTTGGGGAGTCTTTGGCGGCACAAAGACCCCCAAGCACCAGCTAAATCAAGGAGCTAGCCAAAACGAGGAAGCATAAGGTCTCTGACAACGACCAGCTCAAAAAGAAAGCGAGAAACCCAAACACCAGCTCAAAAAGGAGCTAGTCGAACCCAAACACTAGCTCAAAAAGGAGCGAGAAATATCAAAACATTATTGGGTGACTAAAAAAGACGCCCCAACGGATTCAAACAAGGTACGACCCTCACCTGTAAAGCCACTTAACGCATTCTTCCACAAATTGCGTTCAGGGTGAGGCATCAAGCCCATGACGTTTCCTTCTTTATTCACAATCCCCGCAATACGGTTGGCGGAACCATTGACGTCATCCACATAACGAAACAAGACTTGCCCGTTCGCTTCAAGACGCTCCAGTGTGTCGTCGTCCGCATAATAGCAGCCTTCCCCATGAGCGATCGGCATTTCGATGACCTGCCCCTTCGCATAGCCAAGCGTGTAAGGCGACGCATTAGAAGCCACTTCTAATGCCGTGCGTTGTTGACAAATAAAGCGTTTGGACGTATTGGGAATCAACGCCCCTTCTAGCAAACCTGCTTCGGTTAGAATCTGAAAGCCGTTGCAAATGCCGAGAACATAACCGCCCGATTGAGCGAACTGCTTCACCGCTTGCATAAGCTTGGAGTTCTTCGCCATGGCACCGCACCGTAAGTAATCGCCGTAACTAAAGCCTCCAGGTAAAATCACCCAGTGAAAATCGTCTTTTAAGGGATGTTCAGGCACCTCGTCATGCCACAATTCGACGACCTTAGCATGAGGCAAACTGCTTTCAATCGCTTCAACCACGTCTTTGTCGCAATTGGTACCAGGGAAAACGACGACCCCGACTTTCAATGTAGACATGCTAGACTGCCTCCAACAACGTGAGTTGGGTAATGTGCGTGTCTTCAATCACGGGGTTGGCTAAGAGTTGTTCCGCCATACGATGAATGACTTTTCTAGCAGTTGCTTCATCCCGAGCGGCTAAGCTAAAGCTAAAATGTTTACCGATTTGTAGGTCTTTTACACAATGATGACCCAAGCCATGCAAGGCTTCTTGAACGGTTTTGCTTTCAGGGTGTAAGACATTGGCTCTTGTGGCTACGAGTACTTCAGCGTGATAAGTGGGCATAATAAAAGTCTCCTTTTTGGATTGCGGTAGAAAGCTCTGCGAAAGTCTATTTTGCTTGTCCCCCCTCCTAATTTTAGGAGGGGGTTAGGGTGAGGTTAAACCACAAACGGAGTCTAGGGTTTAACCTCACCCTCGAACGTCTAGCGACGTTCTCTTCCCTCTCCTCAAGGAGAGGGAACAGGACTTTTACAGAGTCTTCTATACCTTTATATTATACCCGAAACAAAATTTATTTGATTTGTTTTTGTACGTGTTCTTTTAGTTGGTGAGCTTTTTTAGCCCCATGAACATTGCCCTGCTTTTCGTGTAAAGTCGCCGAATGGTTGGCATCCTTCACCGCATGGCGAGCGTGACCCAATAAACTCAAGACTTTGGCGCGATGGTAACGAGCATCCGCATGCTCTTCATCCAGCTCAATCACTTTTGAATAGCTATGTGCCGCGTCTTCCCACCTGCCTAAGGCTTTATAGACGTGACCACGCGTGTAGTGAGCTTCCCCATGAGTGGGGTTGAGTTCAATGGCATGATTTAAATCCTTGAGGGCTAGATGATGATCGCCTTTCGCCAATAATAAAGACGCCCGTTCATAGTAGGCTTCTGAATGCTTGGGATCGACTTCAAGGGCTTTGTTATAATCTGCCAAAGCCAGTTCAGGCTTTTTAAGCAAAACGTACAAATCCCCACGATGGGCATACACTTCCCCTGCGTTTTCTTTATTCACTTCAAGGGCTTTTGTGTAAGCGGCTAAGGATGCTTCATAATTTTTTTGACGCTTATAAATCCCGCCCAAGTAGCGATAGTTCTGCCAATGCTGTGGATCCAACTTAATGGCGATTTGAACATCGTTTAAGGCTTCGTCTAAATTATTGAGCCGTTTTTGTAACTTACAACGAAAGGTATAGTAAATCGCTTTGGTTGAATCGAGTTCAATGGCGGCGGTGAAGTCGTCTAAGGCACTGGGTAAATCGCCTAAGTCTGCAAGGGCTTCCCCACGATTGACATAGGCATCGGCGTATTGGGGATCCAGCTCAATGGCTTGGTTGTAGTAGTCGATCGCTTTTTCAAATTCCTTACGTTCTACATAAATGTTGCCTAAATTGTTATAGGCGGCTTTCTTTTGAGGATCCAATTCCACTGCTGAATTATAGTCCTTAATCGCACCTTCGATTTGCCCACGCTTCTGCTTGACTAAGGCTCTATTATAATAGAGTCCTGATTTGGCTCCTGACAAGGCTAAGGCAGCTTCATAATCAGCCAAAGCCCCTTCGTAATCGCCGAGTTCTTGCCGTAAGTTGCCACGATTCATCAGCGAAAGCACATGCCGAGGGTCTATTCTTAGTAGTGCATTGTAATCTTCCAAAGCCCCTTTGGTATTGTTTAAATGTTGACGCGTTAAGGCTCTGTTAAAATGGGCACCAATGTTCCGTGGGGAACGTTCAACGGCTTCGGAATAATCGAGTTCAGCTTCAGCGTAGTTGCCTTTACGAAAATCTTCATGCCCGTGAAACAAGGCTTCTTCCAAGCTGGCGTATTTTGCGAAACTCGGCAGGTTTAGGATCATTAGAAGGCTTAATAAGCTAAAGCAACGAGTCAAAAGGGTAAAAGGTAACATGAATCTTTCCTTAAGGGGGATTGAGGTGTCTTGTCCCCCCTCCTAATTTTAGGAGGGGAAGCAACCTTCTCATTCACGAAGTGAATCTACTCCTTTAGGAAGGAGAGGTTGGGAGAGGAAACCAACGGTTTTCTTTCCCAAGAGAAGCGTTAGCTTCGACGGGTTAGGGGGCGGTTAAACTCACATACAGCGTCTAGGGTTTAACCTCACCCTCGAACGTCTTACGACGTTCTCTCCCCTCTCCTAAAATTAGGAGAGGGGACAATATTTTCGAATTGGCTTCTTTAGTTTAAATGATTTTTCATGCGTTTGAATACTTATGACTTGACTTTTACATCGCTTGCATTATTGTAAAACACTGTATACGATTATTGTTAGGAATCATTATGCCTCACCTTGTCATTGTCGAATCTCCTGCCAAAGCAACGACGATTAACAAATATCTCGGCAAAGACTATGATGTGGTCGCTTCTGTCGGGCATATTCGAGACCTGCCCGCCAAAAACGGATCCGTCGATCCCAACGACAATTTTCGTATGGAATGGGAGCTTTCGCCTCGTGCCAAGGGTGTGGTGAGCGATCTAAGCAAACGAGCCAAAACCGCTGACAGTATCATTCTGGCAACTGACCCTGACCGCGAAGGGGAAGCGATTTCGTGGCACATTTACCAAGTGCTTGCTGAAAAAGGTATTTTTAAATCAGGGAAACCTGTGCAACGGGTGGTCTTTAATGAAATCACCAAAACCGCCATTTTAGAAGCGATGCAACACCCTCGACAAATTGACGAACCCTTGGTTCATGCGTATTTGGCTCGCCGAGCCTTAGATTATTTGGTGGGATTCACCCTTTCGCCTGTGTTATGGCGAAAATTACCAGGGTCTCGCTCCGCTGGGCGGGTGCAAAGTGTCGCCTTGCGTTTAATTTGTGAGCGTGAAATGGACATTGAACGCTTTATTCCTCAAGAATATTGGTCGGTACGAGGCTTTTTTGACGCTAATCCTGAACTGAAAGCCAACTTGTTTAAGTGGCACGGCAAAAAGCTTGAAAAGCTTTCGATCGCCAACGCTCAAGACGCTCAAGAAGCAAAAAGCACGCTTGAAAGCAGTCAAGGCTTTGTGGTTTCAAGCATTGAAAGTAAAACCGTGCAACGGCATCCTGCTCCGCCGTTTATTACGTCGACGCTTCAACAAGAAGCCTCTCGTAAGCTCGGCTTTGGTGTGACTCGCACCATGCAGACGGCTCAAAAGCTCTATGAACAGGGGCTTATTACCTATATGCGTACGGATGGCGTCAATCTTTCTTCCGAAGCCCTCGGGAGCATCCGCAACCATATTCTCAAAACCAAAGGCAAGGCTTATCTCCCAGAACAGCCTCGTGCATACAAGTCCAAGGCTAAAAACGCCCAAGAAGCCCACGAAGCCATCCGCCCCACCAATGTGGATACCGTGCCTTCGATTCTACCCATTACGTTGACGGACGATCAACGCCGTTTGTACGACTTGATTTGGAAGCGAACGGTGGCGTGTCAAATGGCGTCTGCTCAGCTTGAAGCTTCGACGGTGTTGATTGACAATGTGGAAAAAACCGCCACGCTTAAAGCGACAGGCTCTTTCTTACTATTTGACGGCTTTTTGGCTGTCTATCAAGAAGGGCTGGATGATTCAGACGATGAAAGCAATCAACGCCTGCCGAAATTAAGCTTAGGGCAAGCCATTGCCCTTAATCGTGCCGAAAGCGAACAACATTTCACCAAGGCCCCGCCTCGCTTTAGTGAAGCCAGCTTGGTCAAAGCCATGGAAGAATTGGGCATCGGACGCCCATCTACGTATGCCAGCATCATCCGAGTCTTGCAGGAACGCAATTATGTAAGGTTGGATCAACGTCGCTTTATTCCTGAAGATCGGGGGCGTTTGGTCACCACCTTTTTGTCGACGTATTTCCCCAAGTATGTGGAATACGATTTCACGGCGTCTTTAGAAGACCAGCTGGATGATGTGACTTCTGGTGAGGTGAATTATTTGACGCTTTTACAAGAGTTTTGGGTGCCGTTTCTCGCCACCGTGGATTCAACCAAAGACCTCACCATTACTGAAGTCATTGACACGCTGGATGCCACCTTGTCTCATCACTTTTTCCCCTTTAAAGAAGGGCAGACACCTGAAGAAGCTCGTAAATGCCCCAAATGTGGGGAAGGTCGTTTGGGCTTGAAGCTGGGTAAGTTTGGGGCGTTTTTGGGT
>JAJTHC010000253.1 GCA_021299615.1 Vampirovibrionales bacterium | reverse complement strand
CGATCGCATTGGCTTTAGTGTGGATGCCATTGGTGACGTCTTACCTTATTTTGAAGCCGAACTTGATGCACCGCCTGCTAATCTCAATGAGTTAGACGCTCGTTGGATTGAAGCGGTATTGAAACGACCTGAAGGGATTGTGACGATCCTGAACATGTCAAGTATTATAAAAGAAGCCTTAAACGCTTCATTGACGACTGTTTAGTACAACGTAACCGATTCTATGAAAAGAGGTTTATGTGTTGACTACACTTCCTTCATCATCTACCCATGTACAAACATCGCTTCGAAGCAGTGGGAGGCAAGCCATGCCCTCTCATTTTGAAGTTGTCGTTATAGGTATTTCAACAGGGGGACCTGTTGCCTTGACGGTCTTACTTGAAAAGCTTTCGCCCAATATCAAGTCGCCTATTGTGATTGTGCAACATATGCCCACGCACTTTACGGCGTGGTTAGCGGAACGTTTGAATGAAGTCAGTCGTTTAAAAGTAAAAGAAGCCGAAGACGGGGAAAAACTTCAAGCAGGTACCGTGTACTTAGCACCTGGAGGCGTACACACAAAGTTTGAGCGTCAGCCTAAAACAGGTGTTCACCTTGTTCTTAGTGATGAAGCCCCCGTGCGTTCTTGTCGCCCTTCGGTGGATGTGCTTTTTCAATCGGCGAGTCAAACTTATAAGAACGGTGTACTTGCCGTTGTAATGACAGGTATGGGCAGAGACGGTTGCGACGGTGTTAGCCACTTAAAGCAACGTATTCCCACCTATTGTTTAACGCAAGAAGCCTCTTCCTGCGTGGTGTACGGCATGCCAAAAGCGGTGGTGGAAGCCCACATGAGCGATGAAGCTCATACGCTTGAAGGACTTGCCCACCGTATCAGTGAACTTGCGAGCCAGTAAAAGGATTCCTTCCCCTATGTGTTCAGTCCTTAATGCCGATATTCACCCCATGACAGCGAGTGAATTGCTTCAACTCTGCTTATTGGTTGAAGACCTTTGTGGTATTCAGCTTGATGCCAGCAAGCAATACCTTCTAGAAACACGTTTACTTAAAACCTTAATTGAATACAATTGTGCCAGTTACACTGATTTTATTCACTTAATGAAAACCCCTGCTCAAGCCAAGCTTAGACCGCTTGTGATTGATGCCATGACCACCAAAGAAACCTTGTGGTTTCGAGATGTTCATCCCTTTGAAACGATCGCATCTGATATTTTGCCTGATTTGTTGAAGCAAAATCCTGCAGGGTCGCTTAAATTTTGGAGTGCCGCTTGTTCCACAGGGCAAGAACCCTATTCTTTAGCCATGCTGGTGCATGAATATGCCGAAGCTCACCCTCAACTTGAAATTATTCCCAACCATCGAGTACAGATTTTAGGCACAGATGTCGCCTCTTCTTCTGTTGCCCTTTCTAAAATGGCTCGTTACGATATTTTAGCCATGGGTCGAGGCATTAGCCCAGAGCGTAAGCAAAAGTTTTTTGAATCCCAAGGTAGAGTCCACGTCGTGAAAGACGAAGTCAAAGCCTTGTGCGATTTCAAAATCGCCAACTTAGGTGAAGACTTAAGTTTTTCAATTGGCAGAAACTTTGATCTGATTTGTTTAAGAAACGTGGCGATTTACTTTAGCCCCGAGTTTAAGCAAGTCTTATTCAATCGTTTAGCGAAAATGCTTAAACCCAATGGTTACTTGATTTTAGGAGCCACAGAAAACTTGACAGGTTTACAAACCCCGTTTACACCTCAAAGTATTGGTAAAACCACCGTTTTTAGACTTAGAGGCTAGCCCCCCCTTTTTTAATAAATAGAAACACAAGGATTTTTCATTATGCCTTACATTTTATCCGTTGACGATTCTCGTCTCATCCGAAAAATTATGACAGGTCCTATCCAAGCACTGGGTTATGAAATACTTGAAGCATCGGATGGCTTGGAATGCCTTGAACAACTTAAAGCCCATGCGAAAGAGGTTGAACTCGTCTTGTTGGATTGTAATATGCCGAATCTTGACGGCATCGAAACGCTTAAGGCGATTAAGGCGGATTCTGCCCTCTCACACATTCCTGTGATGATCGTCACCACCGAAGGCGAGCGTGAAAAAATGATCGGCGCGATCAAGGCAGGAGCGTCTCAATACTTGACCAAGCCTTTTACAGAAGATGACTTGCTCACCAAAATGATGGAATGCCTTCCCCAAGAAAGTCTTAATTTCGGCTAGTTTTGGTCTAAAATGTAACAGACTATAACAAGTCCTTTAGTATTCCTCTATTCTTGACGAATGTACCAGTACAATGCACAACCAACCCCCAATTAAAGTGAGTTTACCCCATGCAAACCCAATCTCGTAATGCCTTAGATGCAAAACTTGTACATAATCTTATGGATTCTGTCACCGATGTCTTAGGCATCATGGCAGGCACTTCTGTGACCTTGCAAGACGTCAAACCTGTAAAAAGTTTCAAGTTTAAAGGTGATATTTCAAGCGTTATCGGTATTTCAGGCGAACACGGTGAAGGCATCTTTGCCCTTTCCTTTAGTGAAATGTTGACTAAACTTATGGTCAGTCGTTTGCTTGGCATTTCAAAAGAAGACGTGCAACGTGAAGATATGATTGATGGTGTGGGTGAACTCATTAACATGATTTCAGGCCGTACCAAGGTCGCCCTTTCTCAGGAAGACAACACCTTGTACAATCTTTCTTTACCCAGCGTCGTTTTAGGTGAAGGCAGCGAACTTGAAACAGGCGACGCTGAAACGTCTTACTTACTCTTGTCTTTTGATATTGAAGGCGAACTCTTCCACCTTCAAGTCAACTTCCAAACCTATTAAAAAATAAATGTCCCTCTTGTTTAGGTAAAGGTTATAATAATGATGAATGTTTTAGTTGTAGATGATTCCGCCGTTATGCGTAAAGTAATTATTCGTGAATTAAAGCAATGTGGTATTGAAGAAGTGACCGAAGCCACCGATGGCATTGAAGGCTTAGAAGCCGCTTCACGAGAAAGCTTTGATCTGATTTTAATGGATTGGAACATGCCAGGTTTATTAGGTATTGATGTCGTCCGTAAACTACGTGAAGCTCAAATCACCACGCCTATTATGATGGTAACCACTGAAGGCGAACGCAATAATGTGGTGATTGCCATTCAAGCAGGTGCCAACAACTATTTGGTAAAACCCTTTAGTTCCGACGACTTTTCTCAAAAGATCGAACAGCTTCAAGCCGTGAAGGTTTAGATTCCCTCAAAAACGATATTTTGAAACGGGAGGGTGAATCAGCACCCTCCCGTTTTGCATCTATAATGTGCTATAATGTAAATAAGTATGTACAGAAAAAGGCTTTTCTTCAATTTAGAATGAGCAGGAAACCACTTTAAATGGACATCAACACCTCCCAAAACCCGAAAAAAAAGCATGAATCAGCTTATCTACAGATTGTCTTCGATCCCGAAAGCAGTCATGTGGAACGTCCCTTGCCGTGGCAATTGTTAAGCGGTTTGGTGCAAGGGCTTTCGGTGATTGAGCAAAACACCATTCAAGTTCGCACGCCTGAAGAAGCCCACCGCTTTTTAATGACCTATGGCTATGATTTAAGCGACACGCAAGACGCTCAACGCCTGAACCACTTGGTGCAAGAAGCCGTTAGCTTTATTGAAAACCGTCTGCTTGAAGCGGGGGAAGGCGAAACGGCATTTGCTCGTTTGCATCTTCATGTGCCTGATCGCTTCTTGCAACAAACCAACATCGTGGATTTACTCTGCTTGGCTTCTGCGGTGCCTCGCACGGATGAAAGTCGTTGGGCGTGTGCTATTCTGAAAGTCGTGCATACCTTAACGCATATTGAACATGCCCCACGCTTGCAGATTATTGAACCTGCTCGTCAACAGATTTTAAAAGGCTATGGCGAAATTATGCGTTATGACCTTGAAAGCGAAAAAGTCGTGATTGGAAGAACTGGTAGTGACAAGCAACTCGCCTTATATGGTTTAGAAATTAAGGAACAAAAAAGCCGAGAAAGCCTTCTCATCAAGCTTCTTTCCAAAAAAGAAAACAGTATTGAATTGATTGACGACTTTATTGGTATTCGTATTATTACCGAAAGCATCCCCGATGTCTTGGTCGCCTTGGATATTTTAATGGAATCGCAGTTACTCGTCTTTAGCAATGTCAAAGCGGAGCGTTCTCGAAATACACTGATTGCCCTAGACGAATTTCAGAGCTTGTGGCAGCAACACCATCCGCAAGATTGTCCGTCTCATCATACAGAAAAATCAAGTTCAAATACCATTATACCATCTTGGATGGATTTATTGAATACCCTTCAACAGCTCGATGCCAAATTGCCTCACAATAGTTTTTCAAAGCACAACCCCAATAGCGACAACAATTACAGAGCCTTACACATTACCACTCGCCAGTTGATTAAAGTCCCTGCTCGTGGGGATGAAGGCGGTACTTTGCAACGGCTTTTCTTCCCTTATGAGATTCAATTCATCGACAAAGCCCATTACATCGCCAATCAAGAAGGCGATATTGCCCATAGCCGTTATAAGCAACGTCAGTTGCAACGGTGTCGTCGCCGTATTTTGGGGGATTTACTGCCTCGTCATTATGTGGAACAACACAGTCAAGATGAGGGGACTCGTTTGAAGCGTCCCTTTGAAAGTCAAGCAGTCCATAAGCCCAGCCCTTTAGACTACATTTAAAAAAACTTTTATCCCGCTTTCTACAGAACATTTTTGCGTTTTTTATTTTTGTGGCATACTAAAATGGTTTCCCTATTAAAAAAAGTCCAAAGGAGCCTGTACAATGAAACTATTTGTAGACACCGCTGATCTAAACGAAATCCGAGAAGCGGCAAGCTTAGGCGTTATTTCAGGCGTTACCACCAACCCCACCTTGTTGGCTAAAACAGGCAACGGTAACGTCAAGGCCACCATTCAAGAAATCTGCCAAATCTTCCCCAATGCCCCCGTAAGCATGGAAGTCATTAGCGATGACGCCGAAGGCATGATTCGTGAAGGGGTTGATTTTACGACGTGGGCTTCCAATATCTATGTCAAAATCCCGTTTGGGGTTGAAGGTATGAAAGCCGTTTCTGCTTTAACCGCTAAAGGTATTAAAACGAACGTAACGCTTGTATTTTCACCTGCTCAAGCCTTGTTGGCAGCGAGTGCTGGTGCATCCTTTATTTCAACCTTTGTGGGTCGTTTAGACGACATTGGGCATGACGGTCTAACCGCAACCGCAGAAATTGTAGAGCTTTTGGGTAATTACGACTTTAATTCTGAAGTCTTGGCGGCCAGTATTCGCCACCCTTTGCATGTGGTGCAGGCGGCTCAAGCAGGATGCGACATTGCCACCATCCCCATGAAGGTGATTAAGCAGTTGTACAAGCACCCACTGACGGAATCAGGCATTGCATCGTTTAAAAAAGACTGGGAAGCGTTTAACACAGTGATTGTATAAGCACATCGAAAATTGTAGCGACAAAGTATAAACGCCAATTAAACGATTAAGGTTAAAACCTTTTGAGCCTTATCGTTTTTGCCTTGGCTTAAAAATAAAGCCGCCACATCCTGCAAGGCTAAGTTATATCCAGTCCTATTACGTTGGGCTTTGGCGAGGTTCACCCGTTCTTGAGCTAGCTTTAAGGCGTGAGCATCCTTACCTCGAAGCTGTTCTAAGGTCTGCAATCGCTTAATCGTGTCTAACGCAATATCATCAGGCGTCACCCCTGCTTTCGAAGCGTTGTAGTAACCTTCCAACATTTTATGTTCCAAGGCAGGATTTTTAAGTTCTTTTGCCCAAGACGATAAGCGTTCCCATGACTTTAAAGCCGTTTTTGCCTCCATCTTTTCGGCGGATGTCGGCATGGCAAGCAAGGGGTGCAAAGTACGAATGGCTTCCTTGTAATCACCTGTTTGGGCGTAAGCTTCCGCTGTTAGACGAGTCAATTCAGGGCTTTGTTCATTTTGAGGCACTTGTAAGGCTTTACTTAAAATACTTTCGTACTTGCCTTGTTTCTGCCAAAGCTTAAACTGTAAACCCTGCCATTGTTGACGTTGTTTGGCTGTCATGGCATCAAGCGGAACGTTTTTCAAGACGTCCGTAATCACGTTTTCCGCCACATCCCACTGCTTACCTTGCAAAGCCGTATAGACGCGTTCTAGCCCGTCTTTCATCACCAAGTGATTTACACGATTCACCGCCAAGACAGCTTTGGCAAGTGAATCCGTCTGCGGGCTTTCACTATGGGGCGTAGGGGAACTAGACGCTTGAACTTTAGCATCCAAGTCCATAGGCGTCCATTGAATGGGTTGAGTAAAAAGGGCGTCTAACCATTCGCCGACCACATTCGATTGTTCATCCAACGTACTAGAAACCTTCTTGTCTAGGTACATGGCAAGGCGAGTCAAAACGGTTTTAACCCATTTTTCATCAGGCACGGATTCTGTGGCTTCTTGATTCACCAGCGTAAAATGACTGTGTAAGAGATCGTTGAAAGATCCATCGGCTCCAAGCAATTGAGCCGTTTTCTTGAAATCGTTATAGACGTCTTGGGTGCGAATGGCGAGGTTAGTTTGACGTTTGCGTACGGTGTCAAGCATGACTTCATCAGGCAGGGATTCTGTTGAAGCTTTGGCGTTTAGACTGTTGAAGACGTTTTTCGTTTTAGAAGGTGTTTCTAAATCACTGAGACCCAAGGCCTCTTGCAAGCGAGGGTTGGCAAAAGATTGTGGGAGTGAGTCGTTTGAATTGAGGCGTGGCAAGGCTTCTTCCAAATCCTCTTCGACAGGCGTGTTTTGCGAAGAGCCTTGTCGTTCTTCATCTAGGCTTACTTGAGGCAGGCTCAATATTGTGGCTTTGGGACTAAGGTTTGAAAGCTTAGGGTAAGTATTTTGATAGGTATTTGGATTGGCAACAGGGCTTAACATAGGGGGTTTCTCCACAAAACAGGGGTTCTCTCTTGTGGATGTTTCGGTGGGAAGGAGGGATTTCTCGAAGAGGGTCGTCTATTTAGGTGAAGGGGGTTTATTAGAATGAGAGTCGTTCGATTTGAGAGAAAAGGATGTCGATATGAAACATGTAAAAGCGTTGTGGATACTGTTTTTTTTAGGGGTGAATGTCTGTTTTACGCCTTCTTTTAGCTGGGCAGATGATGATAAAGACAAACGAAAATCCGCCCTGCCAGCCACGATTAAAGTCATTGATGCCAAAACCAGCCAGTATACTTTGGCGGTGGGAACGACCTTTGTAAGCAGTTTAGAAGCCATGCTCAACACGCAATACAATCAGCCGAACGACAGCTTCAGCATGCGAATCATCCATGATGTTTGGGTGAACAACCAAAAAGTTTTGCCGAAGGGGACTCGTGTGTATGGACATATCGAAGATGTGATGGCACCTATGCAAGGGCGAGACGCCATTATGAAAATCAAGGCACACGCCATTGAAACCTTAGAAGGGGAAGAAATACCCCTAGAAGCCACTTTGTTCACCAGCATGGAAGATGCTGGTTTAATGGGGGGCAAAGTCACCCAACCCATGAACGGACGTTTGGTGCGTTATGAAATTATGGGCATTGGCATGATTAACCGTGTCATGCCTGAAGGACCTCGTGCGATGGGGGAGCATCAACGCATGACGCCAGGACAACTCATCCGTATTCGCCTAGATGCTCCGTTGACGATTATCCACAGCCCTTATGATGAGGAGCTTTAGGCTATTCTAGGAGCCTAGACTCGCAGATGTGTGAGGTGTACAGAGACCATCGAGAATCGGTAGCGACAACGAAGAGACAAGTACAGGAAATTATAAACTTGGCTATAAAAGCCTAAAAAAGAAATTGTAAATCGCTTTGAATACTTGAGAACAAGGAACTGTCCACCAAGGGGGATTCGTGTAAAGCCGTTTCAGGAGCAATCCAACCTAAGTGAGCCAGTAAATGCCACGCAAACAAATCACGAGCAGCAGGATCTCCAGCCAAGCTTTTAATAATAAGTGTTTCACGAGTTTCTAAATGCCACAACACCAATAAACCTTCCGCCCCCCCTTTGGAAATTATGGGCAACGGCATTTGTCCCAAAACCGTGTCAAATCGATGAGACCCTGCCACCAAATACGGATGCGTCTTCATCCATTTCAGCATCATATTGCCCAAAGTCCCTTGAGCAAAACTGTGCATCAAGCATAAGGCGTCTTCCAACGAAAGGTAAGGCGTCGGCAATCGGCATCCGTCTGTTCCCCAAACATGCGTGGCTTGAATGGGGGTATGCAAGTGCATAAAAGCAAGAACATCTTGAAATAAAGGATGTTCAGGTAAGTGATAGTTCGACATGGGTAAGTTTAAACGCTTACATAAAGCTAGCATCATGGCATGTTGCCCTGAACAATTGTGATGAACCACCGAAGGAACCACTTGAAGCAGTTCTAAAGCACCATACAACGGGGGATGCACCCCACACACCAAGCCATGTTCTGCGTCTTCCCTTGAAAGCTTAGCATCCCTTAACCACCAGTTAACCCATTCTTGATGCAGCGCTTCACCCGAATGCGATGAGCAAGCAATTACCCACGCTTCTGTGGGGATTTCCAACAAATGTTCAGGTGCCTTTTGAGCCAGCGTATGAAATAAAGCGGTACTTTGTACTGGCTTAAACGTCGAACGCAGGTAAGTGGAAATCGTCGGGAAGTCATGGCTCCCCATAATGTTGCCTTGCAAATCGATTTTTCCCCATTCAATGGGTTTTTGGGCTTCAACATGCCCTTGTCTTGTTTTTAGAATCCCTGAAAACATGTGTATGTTCCGTTATTTTATAACTTGCTTAACTTAGACTAGCACAAAATTATATTGACGGTGTTTTATGTGAGTGAACTCATACAATGGATGTGCTATAAAAAGCATACAAGACTTTTCTTTTTACTTACAATAAACCTTTAAGGATTTACTCATGGCTTCTTTCAATCCCGCAACGTCCGTTTCTCCTCGTCAAGCAGGTGTGCTTTCAGCAACGTTGCCTCCACCAGCCCCAGCCCCATTCTTCGGGGGAAATACGGCAAATGCCAGCCCTTCCGCTCCTGTTGTGCCTCCCCCAGTAACTCCACCACCAGCGGATACCTTTACCGCAACCGCTCCTGCTCCTGTAGCGACGACGGCTCCTACTGAAACGCCTCAAGACAATACCGTCCTTGCTCCAAATACGCCGACGACTCCTGATGCAGCGGACGCTCAAAAAGCAGAAGAGACGTCTAAAAAAGAAAATGGCTTCGTAAAATTTGCGAAATCCCCCCCCGGTATTGGAGCTGGGGTTTTGGCTGCCGCTGTAATTGGGCTTGCTGTTTGGAAACCTTGGCAGGGAGGCAAGACGTCCATTGACAAGCTTGAAAAAATAGTGAAAGACTTAAACCAAGACGGTTTAGAGCCTCAAAGCATTTCCAGTTTACTGCAACAATATACGGGTCATTTACATACATTGACTTCCGATACTGGTAAACATACGCCAGACACTTGGGGAAAAATATCTGCTGCCATTGAAGCGGTTCACGCAAAACATGGCACACATGAAATCGCACAATTGAGGTTATTACAAGGCTTAGATGGTACGCAACCCAGTGATTTGACGTCCTTAAGTGGTTCCGCCCAGCAAGCCATTCAAGAAACGTCTGAATCGTTTATGGAAGGACTTGGCAAGAAAACCCTGAAACCTGGAGAAGGGGCTGATTATGCTCCTTATCTAAAAAAAGCCGCCGATTGGTTACTCCGTCCTGGGGGTGGCATTACAGATGAAGCAAGCCTTCTAAAAACGTCTAAAACGATGTTAGACGCCCTAGCTAAAGTTGACCCTGAACAAAAGCATTTGCCTGAACTTCATAAGCTTGGAGCCTTTACATCATCGGAAAAAGACTTCAAAACAGCCAACCCTCCTGTTAAAGGAGCCGACTTGCCTAAAGTGGAGATACCAGACGAAATCGGAGGCATCTTCCAAGCGGGGCAATTGCTTCATGACGCCCGTTTAAATGGCAAAAAATCCACCCAAGAAGTTTTAGACGCTTTTAACACCAAAGGTATTGGTCTGGGTTACGGCGAACTTTCAGAAGAAGGTGGCTTTAAAAAACTTGGAGAAAATATAGGTGCTACGAAAAAAGGATTCTGGTCCGAATGGAATCATTTGAGAAAATCAGAAATTGTTAGATCATTCAGAGGAGATTTCTCTTGGATTCAAGAAGGTTTGTCTTGGGTTAAAGGGATTTTGCCGTGGAACAAAAATAAAAAAGAAACCGCCTAGACTTTTCTGAATCGAAGAAAACAAAACGCTCCCCTTTATTTCAACATAAAGGGGAGTCTTCTATAAATACGTCGTCGTCACACTCGCTTTGGATTGCAAAAATCCTGACAAGTCGCCTTCATAGACCACTTGACCGCCTAGCTCGTCGGCTTCAGGACCCATATCCACCACCCAATCCGACGCTTCACTAATAAACTGCGTATTATGCTCGATCACAATCACCGTATGTCCCACATTCACCAGTCGTTGCAAGGCGTTCACCAAAACAGGTACATCGCTCATGTGCAAACCCCGAGTCGGCTCATCAAACAAAAAGAGCGAAGGTCTTGCTACTTGTTTATCGTCCATGGGGAGATAAGGAGCCAGCTTCAAACGCTGAGCTTCGCCTCCTGAAAGCGTCGCCGTGGCCTGCCCCATGGGGAGGTAGCCCAAGCCTAAATCCACCAAGCACTGCAAACGTTTACGCACTTTGGGAGCCGTCTTGAAGAATTGCATCGCTTCATCCACGCTCATGCACAGCACATCATAGACCGTGCGACCAAATAAATCCACGGAAAGCACGCTGTCTTGAAAGCGTTTGCCGTTGCAATCAGCACAAGGCATCGTCATATTCGCCATAAACTGCATGTCAATGGTGACTTCGCCTAAGCCTTCACAAGTTTCACAGCGTCCGCCCTTGCTATTGAAGGAAAAATGCCCTGCTGTTAAGCCCAAGGCTTTCGCTTTGACCGATTCGCTAAACAACTTGCGGATTTCATCATAAGCCTTGACGACCGTCGCGGGGTTCGATCGTGACGAGCGTGACGGCGTGGATTGATCCACCCACACGACGCCACCTGTAAAATGGTCTAGCCCGTCAATGCCGCCGCACGGCAAGACATCGAAGGACGGCAAATCTCCTTGTGAGTTTAACACATGCCCGTACAAGGTTTGTACGATTAGGCTAGATTTGCCAGCCCCACTCACGCCCGTGACGCAAGTCAACTGCCCCACAGGGAAACGAGCCGTCACATTTTTAAGATTATAGCCTGTTGCGTCGTAAATACTCAAATAATGCTTGGCGACTTCAACGGGAGCCGTTTTATAGCGTTTCGGAGCCAACAAATTTTGAGCCGTCTTCGTTTTGCTTTTCAAAAGCGACGGAAAGTCCCCTTGAAAAAGAATGCTTCCGCCGTGCTTACCGCTCCCGATGCCCATGTCGATAACCTGATCCGCCTGCTTCATGACTTCGGGGTCATGTTCCACCAAGACTACCGTATTGCCCAAGTCCTTGAGCTGTTTCAAGACATCCATGAGGCGTTCGGTGTCTCGTGGATGCAAGCCCACGGTGGGTTCGTCCAAGACGTAAAGCGTTTCGGTGAGTTCACTGCCAATGGATGAAATCAACTGCACCCGATGGGCTTCCCCTGAAGACAGGCTTCTCAACGGACGTAACAAGGGTAAGTAGCCTAAGCCGACGGCATCGAGCCACTGGAGCCGTTGCAGGAGCGAATCCCACGCATCCACCGCCAAACGAGGCAAGCTAGCTGGCACAGGATTTTTAGCGTCTTTAAAGCGTTTAAGCAGGTCTTGCACAGGCATCTGCAACCAGCGTTCATAGCTCATGCCTCGCATTTGCGTGCTTCGAGCCAGTGGGTTGAGGCGACTTCCTCCACACGCCGTGCATTCAAAATAGCCCCGATATTTCGCCAAATGCATGCGGACGTGCATTTTATAACGCTTGCTTTCCAAGTACGTAAAAAACGGACGAATCCCCACAAAGGCACCAAAACCGTCCCATATGTGACGTTGATCTTCAGGGCTTAGGGCGTCATATGGCACATTGAGCGGAATACCGTGACGCTTGGCTTCTTGCTCCAAACTCAACTGCAATTCAAGGTAAGACGGCGTTTGAAAGGCATGCACTGCACCGCCTCGCAGGCTTTCTTTCTTATTGGGAATGATGCGTGCTTCATCCAGCCCCATGACTCGTCCGTAACCTTCACAAGTCGAACACGCCCCTTGCGGGTGCATGTAATGAAAGTGGTGCGGACTCAAGGGCGGAATGCTCTGCCCACAGTCGAAGCATCCGTTGCTGGTGAGCAAGGTCTTTGTGGTCGTGGTATCGCCTGTTTTGAGATGAGCCACCCACGCAATGCCCTTGTCGCTGCCCAAAAGCTCCAAGCTCTGATTCACTCGATTGATGACATCGTTAAAGCGATTAAGCAAGGCATCGTCGAGGTCGCCCTTGAACTTAAAACGATCCAACAAAAAGCAGAGCTGTTGCTTTTCATGCACATAGTCGTTTTTCCACGTAGGCATAGATTCGCTGAGCATCACAGGCTTGAGATCCACATCCAAAATGCGGTCAAAGCCCAAGCCAAACAAGACTGCATACAAGGTTTTCATCAATTTTTTAGGGACTTGCAAGCTCAAGTAGACGGCGGTATCGGGGGGTAGATTGGCAAACAGATAGGTGGGAAGATCTTCAGCAAGGTTCTGCACTAAGCGATGCGATCCGCAATGAGGACAGGTCTTTTCGCCCAAGTAATAAAACAATTGCGACAAGTAATCAATGGCATCGATGCTTACGCCCACGGTGGCTCGTGCATTGGTGACAGGGTTATGTTGCGACAAACCCACGGCGGGTGGGATGTTGTGGACCTCTTCCACCCGAGCCTTTTGGAATTGTTCCATAAATTGCCGAGCGTACGACGACAGCGATTCCATGAAGCGACGCTTGCCTTCGGCGTAAAGTGTGTCAAAGGCGAGCGACGACTTTCCACAGCCTGAAGGTCCTGTAATGACGGTGAGCTGGTTGAGGGGAATATCGACATCGAGGTGCTTAAGATTATGTTCATACGCCCCACGAATGCGGATGCTTTCTTCGTTCAAGTCCTGCGTTGCTGGCGTTGCCAAAGATTCAGAAGAAGCGGTTTCCACAGACACAGATTTACCCTTTGTATGGTTTAGGTGTGGTTTAGCGACCATTACATTGTTTGCTAAATCTAAGCCTCGGCTTCAAAGCGTTTGATGATCAAGCAACTGTTGTGACCGCCAAATCCAAAGGAGTTCGACATCGCATAATCGAAGTTTTCCACCTTGCGAGCGGTGTGAGGCACATAGTCTAAGTCACAGCCTTCATCGGGGTTGTCCAAGTTAATGGTGGGCGGAACGGTTTGATGCAATAAAGCTTCAATACAAATAATGGCTTCAATGGCACCTGTGGCTCCCAACATGTGACCATGCATACTTTTGGTGGAAGAAACAAGCAATCCGTTATGGGCGTATTCGCCAAAGACACGCTTAATGGCGATGGTTTCCGCCAAATCACCTAGCGGTGTCGATGTTCCATGAGCGTTGATGTAGTCAATATCTTCAGGTGCCAAGTCTGCCGAACGCAAAGCGGCTGTCATCGCACGAGAGGCTCCCAAGCCTTCT
>JAJTHC010000209.1 GCA_021299615.1 Vampirovibrionales bacterium | reverse complement strand
GGAGGAATTAAAGCTTCAAGACGCTTCCATAACGCATCCTTTACTCTGAAAATCATGGCGTTTTTTGACATGGACATATACCGAAAATGACGTTAACACCTACATCTTACTATAAAAATCATTTCTCGGATAGGCTCTTAAAACACTCCCTGACCAAGAAATCAAATTAATTTTACATCAGTCTAGAAATAATCAACTGATCTTAGATTACTTAGAAATCTACGGTGTTGATAACGAAGCCCTTTTCAGTTATCCTCTGAACTCTTTTAGGGACTATTTTTTAGGAGAGTTAGGTGTTGATAGAAGGCTGAGTGATATTGTCGCTCAAAAACTTGAACAAATTTATAAAGAGAGGCTTGGAATGTATGCCCCAGATGCCCTAGGATTTTCCGAAACAGAACAGTCCAGTCTCGGAATACATTTTCCAACAGTTTTAGCCCTTTATGATAAACTTAAAAATTCTTTCAAGACATATCTTTCAACAGTGTCTACTCTCGCTCAAGCTAAGGCTACGCCTAAGCTAAGGACGTCTCTCCTGAAATTGCCTGATTCTAATCGTCGTCTTTCTCCTTTAAAAACGAAATCCATCGGTAGAGGTTACGGAACATCTACATTAGCACATTCGAAAAACGCTTGTGCTAGAAAGCCTAGCGGCAATGCGTTTGGTTCGTCTCGCAAAGTCGATGAAAAAAGATGAGGCAAGAAGCCGTTCACCCCTTCAGCACATGGACGCCGTCCCAGTTGAGGCGAACCAAGCTCGTGCGGAGCTGGTCTTGATACTGCAAGTGCCAGTCCGCATCGCTTGAAAAGTAAGGCAAACGCCCCAAAAACAACCAGCTCGGATAGTTCACAAACCAGTCTTGCCACGATTCATCTAAGCTCGCCCGATGCGGGGCTTGCGTCATCAGCACATTCAACGAATGCCACTGCCCCAAACAGGTAAAGGCATACAAGGTGTCGGTGTCGGCGACTTGATTCGGCGTGGTTAAATACAGCAAACTGACGTTTAGCTTCGGCAACAGGGCTTCCACCAAGCTGGCATCGCTCACGTTCATCACCACATAGCGATAGTTCTTCGCCAGCAGTCGAGGCCAGCCGTATCGCAAGGCTTTTTGGACGCCAACATCGGCGAGCAGGGCATCGGTGGCTTCGATGAGGTGATCGTCTTGCTGGCTGGGGTAAAGGCTCAAACCTTCATGCACCCCTTGAATCGTGTAAGGTGTTTCAGCCAAGTGCCAATCCACTTCCGCACTGGGATTCACCTTATTTTGATGCAACTGCACCAGCGTTTCATAAAGCGAAGCCCCTTGAAACGCCTTGAGCGAGGCTTCGCCTTTAAGCTTGCGTAAAATGCCACAGTCCACCGTGGTATCGACCCACAAGGTGGGTTCTTTACAGGCTTGCATGAGGCTAAAAAGCCCTTCAATGAAGGTGGATTTTCCGCTTCCTGCTTCACCAGCCACCACCAAAACGCTGGTGAGTCCTTTATAATTTGCCATGTGAACCGATTATGGACATCTGAAAACCTTTTATCCCACTTATGATATAGTCTTATTGTAAGCCTTCTGACGGTATTTGGTCAAATCGACTTAGTTCCCTCTCCTAATTTTAGGAGAGGGAAGAGAACGTCCAAAGGACGTTCGAGGGTGAGGTTAAACCATAAAGGGTATCTAGGGTTTAACCGCCCCCTAACCCGTCGAAGCTAAAGCTTCTCTTGGGAAAGAAAACCGTTGGTTTCCTCTCCCAACCTCTCCATCCTAAAGGAGTAGATTCACTTCGTGAATGAGAAAGGTGTTTGCCCTCCTAAAATTAGGAGGGGGGACAGAACAAGTGCTTTCGACAAATAAAGGACTAATTGCTTCGATGTTCGACCTGCTTCACTGGAAAATCCGCCAAGCCTTCTGCCCCTTCAAACGAGCCGTTGACCCTTCGCAATGGCTCATGAACCTCGATGCCCCTGCCTATACCGAGCCGTCCACCCCTGATTCAATTCTCCGCCAAAAACACTTGCTCGAACGCTTTCCTCATTTTGACGACTTGCCTTCGGCATGGGCGTGGGTGAAGCTGGAATCGCTTTACCAGCTTGATCAAATCGCCACTTTACTCCAAACGCATCCGATACCGCAAGGCGAAACTTGCCACTGGGTGGATGTTGGCTCTAAAAACGGAACCACCCTAGGGGCTTGCGTTGCGGTGGCGGCTCAATTGGGCGAAAAAGTACAGATCACAGGGCTTGAACTCGACACCTTTCGCTATTATTTGGATGGCTACACCCGAGGCGACTATGGTCGTGGATTGGTGAAATCCTTTGCCGAAACCCCTGCCTTAAACGCCCTTGGGACGCTCGATTTTGTCGAAGCCGATGTGAACAACTATGCCCAAACGCATCCTGCCACGGCGGATGTGGTGTCCTGCTTTTTGCCTTTTGTTTTGGCGAAAGAGCATACGGCGTGGGGTTTGCCGAAGCAGGATTTCAATCCGCATGCCTTCTTTAAAAGCGTGTGGAGCCTGCTCAAGCCGAATGGTGTTTTGCTCATCAGCAATTTAAGTGAAGACGAAGTCCACGCACAACGACAATGCTTGGACGCCCTCGAAGCCGATTCGCCTGAAGGGCAGGGTATGCTTCGTCACATCGAGGCGTTAGAAATCGAAACCCGTTTTATGAAATGTAGTGAAGAAAGAAGGTTCCTATGGATGCTCCAAAAAATAAGCTAACGATTCTACTGGCGAGTGGGAACTTGCACAAGGTGGAAGAAATACAGGCGTTCTTTCAAGCGTCTGGTATAGACGTGACCGTTTTACCTGCCACGAACTTAGGCGGCTTAGATGAAAATGCGCCCACTTTTTTGGGCAATGCGGAAATCAAGGCTCGATTTGTGTTAGACGAAGCTCAAGAGCAAAATGCCACCTTCACCTTGGGAGACGATTCAGGCTTCATCGTCGAAGCTTTAGCAGGGCATCAGGGCTTGGCGGATTTCCCTGGGGTACGGTCGAATCGCTGGTTGACGGGCGACGTCACCCATGCGGATCGTTGTCGCGGGATCTATGACTTGCTTGGGGATTCCCCCCAACGCTCGGCTCGTTTTGTGTGTGCCATGAGCTTGCTTCATGTGGAAACAGGCGACGTCTTTTCAGTTGAAGGCATCTGCCCGTTGTGGATCCGTCAAGACGGTGAACTGGTGGGCATCAACGGTTTTGGGTATGATCCGATAGTGTATTATGTGGATGAAGCAGGCAAGGTGCAACCACAAACGATGGCGGAATTGAGCTTGAGCGAAAAAACAGCGATTAGCCATCGGGGGCGGGCGTTGCGTCAGCTTCATGCGTATTTGAGTGATCTATAGATAATTTACTCGCTAGCTCCTGCCAAGGATGCCTTCATCTCTTCAGGGACAAGGGCTAAAAGGGCATCGATTTGGGCGGCTTTTTCTTCAAAGTCTTTAAACTTCGCTTGCATGCCTTTCACGCCCTTAATGACGTCCCTTAATTTCATAACCGCCGCGATATTCGCCATCGCTTCCTTGTGAGGCAAGGCAGGTGAACCGAGCATGATCGCCCCAGCGTCGATGTCTCGCATGACGGCGGAACACGCCATAACAATGGCATTGTCGCCGATGTTGAGGTGGTCTCCCACGCCGACTTGCCCTGCAATAACCACCCCATTGCCGATTTTACAACTACCTGCAATCCCCACTTGTGACACAATTAAGCACTGTTCGCCAATGCGGTTATTATGCCCAATTTGCGTGAGGTTATCAAGCTTCGTGCCTTTGCCGATGCGTGTTTCCGCCAGCGTCCCTCGATCGATACAGGTACAGGCTCCCACTTCGACGTCATCTTCCAGCACCACATTGCCAATGCTGTTGATTCGCAAAATAGCATCAAACCCTTCTTCAGTATTCGAGCTTTTCTTTTCGTGACGAGCTTCTTTAGGCGTGACATAGCTAAAGCCATCCGCTCCAATGACGGCGTTGGGTTGTAGGATGCAACGCTTGCCGAGTTCACAGCGATCCCCAATGCGGACGCCTGCATACAAAATCGACCCTGCCCCGATCTGAACATCTGCTCCTACCGTAACATTCGGATAAATCTGCACGCCGTCTTCAAGGACGCTATTTTCGCCGACAGACGCAAAGGCTCCAATGCGGACGTCTTCACCCAATTGAGCAGTCGGGTGAACAAAGGCTTGGGGATGAATCCCTTCATCTAGGACGGCTCGACGTTCAAAGACATCCAGCAAAACGGCGAGTGCCACACGGCTTCTCGGCACAACGAGCAAGCCAATTTCACTAGCATCGATTTTGGCTTGAACGGCATCGGGAATGGCGAGGCTTTCTTCCACCAAGCCTAGTTTTGCTCCACCTAAAAGGGCTTGCCACGCCCCTTCGCTGGCAATGTATGCCATGTGAGATGGCATTTTCACCAAGGCAGGATGCACCAAACCTGACACCAAAAGCGGGGCATTCCCTAAGACGGAAGCTCCTTCAATGCGATGGGCAAGGGATTCTAGGGGGTATTCAGCTAGCACTTGGGGGGTGGTCAGAGTCATGGTAAGGCATCCTTTTACGATAGGGATCAACTCTTTATAATCTAGCATAAATACTTTAAAAGATGAAAAAAATCTAATCTAAAGATAGACTTGCCTATTCAATAGTCCTTGTAGTATAATCAAATGTGTAGTAAACTATGTGGGGATGCACGATGACTGTTGCACTTTACCCAGGCAGTTTTGATCCCGTCACAAAAGGTCATGAAGACTTGATTCGTCGCGGTGCTAGCCTGTTTGACTCACTCATCATCGCTGTGGCACACAATCCTGCAAAGCCCAATAGTTTATTCACCCCCGAAGTCCGTATGATCATGCTGAATGAAAGTATCGTCAAAATGGGACTTCAAAACGTCACGGTGACTTCTTTTACAGGATTGACCGTGCATTTTGCTAAATCCGTTGGTGCGGATTGTTTGATTCGAGGTTTGAGAGTAATTTCAGATTTTGAATACGAATGTTCCATGTACCAAGCCAATGCCAAAATTAACCCTCACTTGGATACCTTCTTTATGATGCCTTCCCT
>JAJTHC010000173.1 GCA_021299615.1 Vampirovibrionales bacterium | reverse complement strand
TCTTCCCCGACAAGGAGTCGAAACAGGAACCCCCGTTCGAGGATTATGGTAAATTTATAGAATCATCCTGTCATAACAATACAAAAATTCCTCATACCATTTAAACGACTCATTGAATTGGCGTCTGCGTTGGATGCCCCTGTACGTTCATGGTTGCAATACCGCATTGAAACTGAAATGAAAAAACACGGTTTTGAAATAGATATTGCACATATTGAACCACAAGATGTATCCAAACGTGCAAGCTAAGGCATCAACCCAAGCGATGAGCCTGCATACGAATACGGATTCACCGCCCGATCTGGACGCAAAAGACGAGCTTCGTTCAAGTACACGTGCTTGAGCTGGGCTTGCGTTTTCGTGCTGTAAAAGTGAATCATCACACGCACCGCCTTAGATGGTTGACCTTCAATGTCAGGTTCTATGGCGGAAAATAGGGCGACATCCTGCCAAGGTAACGCCCGTCGAGCCACTTTCGCAGGGCTGGCACTATGCAAGTCAGGCGTGAGGGTGAACATCACGCTTACAATATCGCTGGGTTTGATGTGATTTTGAGACACCATCGCTTCCAGCAGACGGCTTACTTCAATGTCCATGGCTTCGGCGGTGTCTTCAGGCAAGGTGGTTGCCCCTCGTAAAGCGTGGAGTCGTGATTCAGGCACAAATAAAATCCTTATCTTTCATAATTTGTACAATCAGTCTATAATAAACATACTGCAATGGTAAAGGATGAATACACATGGCAAGCCCGATTCGCTTATTGATTGTGGATGACGACCCCGATATTCTGTCGCTCATGCAAATGGACTTTGAACTCATGGGCTTTGAAGTCCATACCGCCAAAAACGGCATGGATGCCCTCAAGTTCCTGCAAGGCTCCACCGCCCTAGATATTGCGTTGGTGGATGTGATGATGCCCAAGCTCGACGGATACGCCTTGTGTAAGCACGTGCGAGAACTTCCGTATCGGGAAAGCTTGCCGATTATTCTACTCACCGCCAAAAGCCAGTTGGAAGACAAGGTCAAGGGCTTTCACGCAGGGGCGGACGATTATTTGGTCAAACCCTTTGAACTGCAAGAACTCATGGTGCGTATGCGAGCCTTGTTCCGTCGTTCAGGCAAGCTAGCGGATCTACAAGGTAAAACGGTGGCGAACCCCAATAAAACGGCGGATGCACTGGACACGAATCCCACAGAGCGTTTGGCGATCGGGGACTTACGTTTGTTACCGAAATCGCTCGAAGTCTTTTGCCATGGGCAGATGATCCGCCTCACACCCACCGAATTTGAGATTCTCTATTGCTTGGTGCAACACGCCAATGAAGCCGTTTCTTTGTCGACGCTCTTGCAAGAAGTTTGGGGCTATGACGCCACCGATGACGTCCGCACCGTGAGAGTCCATGTCGGCGGCTTGCGTCAAAAAGTCGAGCTGGACGCCAAACAACCGACGCTCATTCAAACTGTCAACAATGTGGGCTACCGCCTTAACATTGAAGAAAGTCAGGACTAAATGCCGCTTACGTTTTTGAAATCAAAGCCGTGGGGCTTGCGTCGTAAAACGACGGGCTTTCGCTTCTATCAGCAGATTATCATTTTGGTTTTGTTGATTGTCACCATTCCGCTGGGGGGCTTAAGCGTTTGGCTGTACGACATTAACGACAGTGCCTTACGCAAGCAAATTGCGGCGACCGAAGAAGACGTCCTGCGTTCGACGCTTAAAAGTACGTGGCAGGAACTGGCGTTTCAGCAAACGCAGTCTCGCACAATTTTACGGCTCTTTCAAGAACGACGCTTCAACCCACAACGCTTGAATCAAAAGGCATTGGCTCATTTTTTGAGTTTTGAAGATGATTTGCAATTTGTGGGCGTGTGTAATTCCACAACACAAGAACTTCTACAATGGGCGAGTAAGGTTCCGCCGAATATAAGTCAACGCAAGGGCTTAAATGCGTGGGCGTGTGGAAGCTCTTCAACGTCTAAAGAAAATTACCAACTCCTCCCTGCTTGGCAAGGCGATTCGCTTGAACCTGCGTGGTTGAAGAGTCGTTTGCCGTTGAACAATCATCTTACGTTGGTGCAAGTCCGCAAGCTTGACAGTCTTAAAGCCATGCTAGGGGATCTGTTGCATCTGCAAAAAGCGGGGGTTTGGCTTGCTTTACCTTATTCTGTGGATGCTTCAGGTAAGTTCCTGTCCCCTCTCCTTGAGGAGAGGGTTAGGGAGAGGGGGGGATCTCAAGAATCGGGCGTCACCTCTACTCCCCACCCCAACGTGGTCGAAAAAGTAAACTTTTTCTCTTGGGAAAGAAAACCGATGGTTTCCTCTCCCAACCTCTCCTTCCTAAAGGAGAAGATTCACTCCGTGAATGAAAAGGCTTATTTTCCTCCCCTTAAAGGGGAGGGAGTAAGACGTTTAACGATTTTGCATCTCAAAGAAAACCAGCAAGGAGCCATCCGCTTTGAAAGGCAAGATCCTCCACCAGCGGTTTTGGATGCCCTCCAAGCCGAAAGACAAACCACACCCACCCCTAGTTACCAAGACTTAAGCTGGAAAGGCTTTCGCCACGAGGGGAAAGACTATATTCTTACCGAACTCAAGCCTCTGGATACATGGTTGATCGTGTCGCCTGATTGGCATCAGAACCGACACTTCCTCAAACAGGCTCGCCTCAAGATTTTTGGACTCATCGGCGGTAGCCTGTTGATTAGCATCCTAATCGGTTTAGGCTATGTCTTGGGCATTGTGCGGAACTTTCGCCAGTTGATTAAGGGTATTAAAGCGATGGGTGAAGGCAATTACGGTCGGCAAATTCGTCTAATTATCAATTGGGTGACGCCCTTTGAAATCCGCTATTTAACGTCTGAAGTCAACCGCATGAGCCGTCAGCTTGAAAAGCAGGTCACGACGATTCGAGAAGCCAATACGCAACTCGCTAAACTCGATGAGTTGAAATCCACCTTGATTGACACGGTCAGCCATGAGCTTCGCACGCCGCTCATGAACATTCAAGGATACACGAACCGTTTGCTCAAGCATCGGGATGCCTTGACTGATGAACAGCAAGTACAGTCCTTGCTCACCATTAAGCAACAATGTAAGCGATTGAACCGTTTGGTGGAAGATTTGCTGGTGATTCCTGATTTGGAAAATCATAGTTTGCGAGTCTATTGTGAAGATCAGACGCTTGAAAGCCTCTGGCAACACCTGATGCCTTTGCTCCCTGAAGCCGTGCAAGACGCCTTAAGCGTGAGCTTTCCTGAAGGCGATGCGTTTTCACAGTGGACGCTTTCGGTCGATGAAGATCGTTGGCAGCAAGTGATGGTGAACCTGCTTGAAAATGCGGCGAAATATCGTCGTGAAGAAGACGATGCGATTCACGTTTCCTTTGAAGCCCTTGGTGACGCATTGAATATACATATTTCAAACCCGAGTGATGAAATTACCGAAGCTCAACTTATGCAACTTTTCGAAAAGTTTCATCGTTTGGATGACGGCCTCACGCGTCGTAGCCGTGGCAGTGGCTTGGGTTTGTTTATCGCAAAAGCCTTGACCGAAGCTATGGAAGGGACCTTAGATTTGTCTTATTCGGATAGCATGTTTACGGCGACGGTGCGATTTTCGTTGCAGGAGTAGCTAGCACTTATTTAAGCTAAGGGGGTTTATTGCTTTTGTGTGTCATGTTATTCACTTGGAGATTTATTCATGTCGATTTTGTATACATCCTTTTCTTCCCAACGTTTAGGAGCTTATAATCCCAGCCTCACACCTTCAACGACTTGTAATACATCTCAACCATGCGTTTCTTCTAGGAGCTTGGCGGACAAAAAAGAAATCCATCAAGCCAAAATGGGAGCCAGCTTTTGGGCAGGGGCTTTTGGTATATTAGGACCCTTAAAGCCCTTGTGGGACTCTTTGTTTTACAATCCTAATAAGGCAGCAAAAAATCGTCTAGATGTGAAAACAGGGCAACGAACTTTAGCTTCGGGTGAAGCACTTGAAAGAGAAAAAAAGTCGGCACAACTAAAGGCCTCTGCAGTGCCCGCTGTCATAGGTTTATGTTCTAGATCTTTCCCATTTTTTGATTTCGGTACACTCGCTGGTGTAGCAACGATGCTTACTTACTACTTTTTTGAAAAGCCCGAGGCCCCTGACTTCAACGAAAAGCTCTAAATACGGCCATACCATTTAGTAACTTTAAATAATATACTAGATGTTTTTTTCTATTTTGGGTAGACTGAACTATATAACGTGCTTTGCTAAAATAGAAAGACTTTAAAATGTCACTTAAAGGTTGGTGGACGGATCATGCGTCTCAAATCAAAATACATAGCTTGCTCATTAGCATGACGGTGATCTATGGCATTTTCTTTCCTGTTTTAAAACTTTTTTGCAACGAACTTAAAGGCATTGATGTCGCTGTTTTACGTCAGCTCGGCTTTGCTTTTGTCGTCATCGCCTTGGGCTGGAGCTGGGATGCGTGGCGTCGCTTGCCCTGTTGGCAAGCCAGCTTTAAAAAAGACTGGGTCTATTTTGTTGCGGCAGGTATTTTGGGCGTGTTTTGGTTGCAAACCTCGTCGGCTTTGGCGATTGGTTACACCACCTCTTTTCACGCCACCTTGTGTATGGCAAGCGTCCCCTTGCAAACCATGATGATTAACGCCGTGATTGGTGTGGAACGTTTAAGTCCGCTCAAAACCTTTGGCATTGTTTTAGGAAGCTTAGGCATTGCAGGCTTGGTCTATGCCCAAATGCAGGATGTCGCTGCAAAAGGCATCGTGGTGAAAGGCAGTAATCTCCTGCTGGGCGACGGCTTGATTCTGTTGAATGCCTTTTTCTTTTCGTGGTACAACATTGTGGTAAAAAAACTGATGAAAGATTATACGCCGTTAGATGTGCTTTCATGGAACTTTTTGCAAGCTGGTACGATGACCTTGATTCTGATGATATTTCCGATCCTGCCTTTTCTCAATTTCCCGTCTATTACAGAAACCGTTCAAGTGGTTGTGCATTTAACGCCCATTCAGTGGGGTTATTGGTTGTATGTGGTTCTGATTGCGGGATTTCTAGGCTATTGGGTGCATCACAAGGGCTTGAGTAAAACCAGTGCCAACAATGTGGCAGCATACGGCATGCTTCAACCTGTGATTGCCGCTATTTTAGGGGCGTGGTGGTTGCACGAATCCTTTACGATCCCCATGGCGATTGCTGGTGTGGTGACGTTGACAGGGCTAAGCATCGCTAATTTAAAATCAGGCGAACCGATGGGGATTACGGCGGATTAATCAACTACCGACCCACCCTTAACTCGATGCCTTCAAGGTGGATGCTTTGTATAGTGTTTTAAAGAATTAAGCAGACGTTAGACTATTCTAGGAGCTTAGATTTTTTTGTGAGGGCGTGTAGTGAGACCTACATAACCAAGCAAAAAAATCGTAGCGACAACGAAGAGGCAACGTATGGTTATTTATTTAAAACTCTAAATTCAGCTATAAAACCCTCTCTTACGGCTAAAAACGTCTAGTTATTTAAAGTGTTTTCTGTTAGAATGAGTCTAATTTATAAACAGATCGATGAGGGTTGCCCAATGATGGCATTTAACAAAGTTTTCTTTTCACAATCGATGGCTTGTGCGTTGCTTGGATTGCTTAGCATCCCTCTCCTGCTAAGCGGATGCAACGAAACCGTCAACACACCCAAACCCCTCAGTGCAGGACTCGTCAAGTGGGTGGGAAGTGAAGCCACGGCTCAAAAATTGCTAGATTTTCGCTTGCCTTCTGAACCCATGGGTTTAGCCCTCTACAAGCAAAACCCCGACAGCTACGCCACCGAACTCAAAATCCCCAATGCCTTGGGTGACGAACTCGCCTTATTTGGCTTTACCTACAAAGGGGAACTAGAAACCCCCAGCCAAGCCGTACCGTGGTTATGGATGCCCAACGCCACCGCCAATGACCTTAAAGCCTTTACCCCCCTAGATTGGAATGGCTTCCAAGCCAGTACCACACTAGGACAGAAGCATTTGCTCGAATTGCCTGAACTCTTTAAGCTCAGCCATCAAGGACTTTTCAATACAAAGTCACCGTCTCCTTTTTATAGAATCCCCAACTTAAAAGAAACGCTCGTTTATTCCCCAAAATGGGGCGCCTTCTTGTTCCCTAGCACTGAACATGACACGATTTTACCGTATTTGAACGACGTTCTTAAAGTCAATCAAAACGGCTGGAACACCAGCAAAAACAGCTGGAAATTGTCTGAACATTTGCTGCCTGTTTTAAAAGACACCTTCACCGAGTTCCCCAATACCGATGCCACGGCAGCAAGCTTTACCTTTTTAAATTTGAGTGGTATCGCCAATCCCAAACTCAAAGGCATTATGACCCTAAAACCCACGTGGATCGTTAAAAGCACGTCACCTCAAACAAAGCTTGCAAACGGGAATGTGCAGGAGTCTTCGGGGCTGTTGATACAATTGCCTCAAGCAGACGATCCCAATACCCCCCCGCTGGATTTAAACACGCTGGAATATATGCTAAAAGGCAGTGAACGTCCTGTGTTAAGTTCGTCGCCTGCGATTAGCTATTTAAGCGTCCAGCATGTAGACAGGCTCATTAAAAAGGGCTTCATCGAACGTTTGCCTGAAGAAAAACAAAATCAGATCAAGATGTTGAACCCGATTTTATCGCTCTTTCACTTGAATGTGGAAAAAGATATTCTAGGGCTTTTTTCCAAACGTAGCTTTATTGTCGTCAACGCCCAAGGGCATCGAGCCATTGTGCTTGAACCCACTAACGACAAGCAAAAAACGATTAACGCCTTGGTTAAGCACCTCGGGCAAGGTGGAAGCTTGAATGAAGTGGTGCTAAAAGGCAAGGGATCGAAAAGCAAGCAGGTCATTGATGTCTTGGCTTGGAAGGACAACGCAAAACTGCTCAAAGTCAACGACGGCTTGGGCTTAATTCCCTTCTTAAACCCTTTGAGACTCTACGCTTCAAGCAACGGCATTTATATCGCAGGCAAAGACTTCTTTGAAAAAAGCTCGCCTCAAACGCTGGCGGACTACTTGCAGTTTGACACCAAAACGATGCAAGTGGCTCCGTGGTTGTCGTATAAGTATCCTGATTTAGTGCATAGTTTAGCGGTGCTGATGCCCCCAGCCTTGCGTGAAAAAAATAAGGAAGTCGCCCATCTTTTTGAAAAGATTGAAGCGTCTGGTATTCGTTCCTTTGAAGGAGGTTTGAACTTGTCAAACCGCACGCAATACGCCTTGTCGGGTCGTTTCACCGTCAATCGCCTTGCTTCTCCTGTAAAAAACACGGCGTCCTTGAATAGTCCCAAAGCCGATTTAGCCTTGTACACAGAATCGATCGCCTTGTGGGGAAAGGCACTTGCCAAAGAAGAAGCCCTCTTCGATAAAATGCAGGTGGCGAAAAAATAGTATGGTTCTTGTGAAATGTTGCGGACTAACACGAATTCAAGATGCCATTATGTGCATTGAAGCAGGGGCGGATTTCTTGGGCGTGATTCGTGTGGAAGGCACGCCTCGTTTTCAGTCGCTTGATTTTTTAGAGCAAGTGGTCTTGTTAAGCGAAAAATACGAAACGGCTCGGGTGGTGGCGGTGTATCAAAACGCCCCGATTGACATGATTGTGAATGATGTCGTCCAATCGGACGTAGATTTTGTGCAGTTGCATGGCGATGAAGATCTCGCCTATGTGAAAGCCCTGGATGAGGCGTTGGGCAATGGAGCCTTTATTTGGAAGGTCTTTAATGTGCTGGACTTACCTTCGATTGAGACACTAGAAGCGTATAACGCTTATATTTTAGGCGCCGTTTTTGATGCCCCTAAATCCCATAAAGAGCCTATAGACTGGGAAAGCATTCCGTTTCAATCGATACTCGATGTTGCAGTAGACATGAACTTTGTTTGTGTATTGGCGGGCAAGTTGACTGCCGAAAACCTACCTGAGGTTTTGACTCGTTTTTGGTTGTCGGTGGTGGATGTCGCCAGTGGGATTGAAAATCCGGAAACAGGCTTTAAGGACAAGAAAAAAACAAAGGCGTTTATAAAAGTGGCTCGTAGTAGACGTTTACATCCTCCCACATTGAGGACTACTTGACACGGGTGTTTCTTCTAAATATACTTTAATTTAAAGTCGCTTTACATAAGCTTCTAAATTATGTTCTCTAAGTATCTCAAAGGATTTAAAATAATGAAAATGTCTTCTCTCTCGTTTCAATAGGCACCTACCCCTCTTAAACAAAAACTAGCACAACGTAATGGTCAAATACTAACTATTCATAAGGGACAAGTAGATGCAGTCCTTCGTGATTTAAGTGGTGTGGCTTTACAAACAAGACCTAATCTCGTCTTTCCTATACGTAATCGTGCTGACGGTAGTTATTTAGACCAAGTAATGACGCCTGATTGTGACGCTATTTCTTTGGGAAAAATTATTACATCAGCACAGGAAGCTTCTCATCCTAAAGCTTTGGGTGAAAGATTCGATGCGATCATCAAAAGCTTAGCGGCTCAACTGGCTGGTGAAAGAGGCTGGTCACAAAAAGTTTTGTCCTTCTCAAGCAGGGATAGAGATTTTCATCTTATTGGCAGAGATGAAGATGTATTTCAGGGAAGGGGGCTATCTCTTCAAACAAATATCAAAAAAGTACTTTATGGTAATGACTATTCTTTGGCAATGCCTAATGGATCTTATCGAGCCTTTCTTGGGGATTCACTTGGTTGGAGCATGGATCATTCTTCTGGTAGGATTCACGAAGATCCTTTGCTTCCCGTCAAGCCATTAAAAGATTCTCAAGTAGAGGACATCCAACAAGCTTTTCAAAATGCTGGTCTTGAGAAAGGTACTCACTATAATATTAAGGATTAGGCAATCCTCATCAAGCTAGAGAAGTCGTTCTTTGAGCCTCCCACACATAATCGATCGCTGCCTGCAAACTACGTGGATTCGCCACCCCTAGACCCACAATATCTCTTGCCATACCGTGACTCATACCAATTACACGATTAAATAGCGTCTATCATCTTCGTTGTCGCACGGGTTTTCGATGTGCTTATGTGCGAGTCTAGGCTACTAGAATAGCCTACTGTAAAGAAAAATCTAAACTGGGCTATGAAACACTATACCACTTATAGCTAAGCCTCTAATTTTGTGAACACTTTTTCGATTTTTTGGGTAATGTGTAAATGGGGAAGATTAAGACGACGGATCCAAGCTTTTAACCAAGACCAAAACTGCTCAATCGGATTTAAATCAGGGC
>JAJTHC010000095.1 GCA_021299615.1 Vampirovibrionales bacterium | reverse complement strand
GATTCACCAAGGCTTTGGTCGGCACGGCACGGTCGTTTAATTGGTATAAGAAAGAATGATGACTTACAGATTTTTCTATGCCTTTAACAATTGCAAAGCAGCTTGATTGCTTACATTGGCTTGCTGTAATATGCTGACCGCTGCATTTTGTAAGACCTGTGCTTGCGTATATTCAGCGGAAGCCTTCGCAATATCAGTATCCACAATACGACTACGAGATGCTTCAATATTTAAATTACTTAAGCCTAAGAAACTTCCAGCACGTTCTAACTGATTGCTTAAGGCTCCAATGGTGGAACGTTGCCCGTTGATTAATGTTAAGGCGTTGTCAATATCGCCTAAGTACGAAAGTACACGTTCTGAACTGTTTAACTGTGTCGTCGTACCATCAAAAATGTCGTTTAAGGTCGCAGGCGTCCAACGAGTGGGGGCTACTATGGCTTCAAGTCCTAAGGTCGTTGTATCTAATTGAGCAAAGGCCCCTAGAATATCAATTGTATTGGTCGCCAAATTAGAACCACCTGCGATTTGGACTTTTGCATCTGTTAAGGAACCGTCCAGCACATTCATGCCGTTGAACTGAGACGCAGTGCTTAAACGATTCATATCATCCAACAAAGCACGCATTTCTTTGGCTAAACTATTACGTTGATCGGCACCGTTCACATCGTTCGCCATTTGAACAGCCAGTTCACGAATGCGTTGTAAGTTGTCGCTCATGACACTGATACTGCCTTCGGTCACTTGTAACATGGAAAGCCCGTCTTGGATGTTTTGATCCGCACGTTGCCCTGTTAGAATATCGGCGGTAAAGCGTTGGCTAATGGCGTAGCCACCGGCGTCATCCGAACTCGTGTTAATTTTTTTACCACTGGCGATGTCTTGAGCAGCTCTGTCCGTGCGAGCGGTATTGAGTCGCAAAGTTTGCAAGGAACGAATGGCATTTAAATTGGTATTGATGAATTGTAAAGGCATGGTGTTGGTCTCTCTCTCTTCATTGAACAGGTGTCTAGTGTTTTAAATAAATAACCATACGTTGTCTCTTCGTTGTCGCTACGATTTTTTTGTTTGGTTATGTAGGTCTCACTACACGCCCGCACAAAAAATCTAAGATCCTAGAATAGTCTAACGTCTGCTTAATTCTTTAAAACACTATATTTCTCTGAAGAGGGTTTCGGCAAAGCCTAAGACTTCTTGTGGGGCTTCCACCAAGTGGAGGAGAAGGAGCGTTTACTTAAACGCTGAAAATATCTTTTTGACGACTTCTACAGCGGTTTTGGGAATGTTCGCTGTGCCGTTCCAAGCCTTGCCTGCCGCATCCTTAATAAGACTACCGAAGTTCCCCCCATTAAACAGTCCTAGTAAAACTGTGGCACCTACACCATAGGTGGTAGTCGTGCCTAAGCGGTACTGCCAGTCGCCATCTTCATGTTGTGTGCGTTGACCATCCATGCCTTTAACCAAGGTTTTTAAGCCAAAATAAGCGGCGGCACCTAAGGCGGCTAAGCCTGCCGTAGCTTTTAACGCCCCTTTCTCTCTAAAAGATTTAATCAATAAAGCAACGCCCCCAGCCCCTAGTAGGGTTAAAAAGGCGTTATTTACGCTGGATGTAGCAAAGTTTACAGCACGAATCCCGCCGTTAATGGCTTGGGTGAAAGGTCGAATTAAACCCATGCCAAAAAGCCGTAGCCCTAAGCCGTCATTGGGATCAGGGTAGGCAACAGTCCGCCCCATCATGGGGTAGGCACCGTCGTAAGGGTCTGCACTGTAACCGCTTCGTTGAGCGTTTGTTTGGGAAGTATTGATTTTAGATTGAGGATTAAGCATATGTAATGAAGGATCGAGAGTTACAAAAGAACGCATAAAATTACCTTTATTTTTTAAATGAGGAGATAAGCAAGCATGCATTAGTATTCTACAACAATCACATCAAAACAAGAAAACTTTTTTTTATGCTTATACCAATTAAACGATTAAATAGCGTCTGGCGTCTTCGTTGTCGATCGGGTTCTCGATGTGCTTATGTACGTCTCTGTACACCTCGCCCATCTGCGAGTCTAGGCTCCTAAAATCCATCTATACGCTATTCAATCGTTTAAATGGTATGAAAACGATTTTTTACAAGTTGTAACCTGTTGCGTTTTGATAGCTGTAGACAAAGTTACGTCGATTGGCAGTATTATTATTGTTTTGACAAATCACATGCAAGAAGTCTCGTTGATCGTCAATGCGTAAGCTACAGCGACGTCCATTATAATGAGTATTTTCATTAAAAGCCGTCACCGCCCCGCTGAGATCATTAGGAACCGCCCAGCCTTCCGTGGGGATTAGGATATTTTCAACTTCAATACGAGCCGTATTGCCAGCATTGGGTTGAATGACTCCGACGATCATGCCCATTCTGTTAATACCCCCTCGAATCGTACTAGATTGTGAAGGAGACCATGTTCTATTTTCATTGGCACGAAGCACATAAAGTTTACCTGTTTTGCTGGAATGGGCTAAGCCTCCGCCATAGCCTCCAGAACCTGAATACCAAGGCGTAGGTGTTGTTGCCCCTACCATATTTCGATCCGCAATACGAGAAACGATATTGTCTCTTAAAATAAAGGCTTCTGTCGCATCGGGTGATTGGTTTACAGCTAGATCCATACTGTTTGACGTACTAAAATTGTTCGGCAGGGTTAATTCACTCACCCTGTAACAGAAGGAAGAATTATTTCTTGCCCCTTCTTTGAGTCGAGCATCACACTTAAAGCGAACGATGCGTGTGGGTTTGGTAATACCGTTACGAGTCGACGATCTAAGCAAGACATAAGCGTTGCTATTGTCTTCCGCAATACTCATGGCATCTTGCACGAACTCAAGTCCCAAGCTTTCTAGTCGAAGGTGACGCCCAGGTTCGGCTTGGCGAGTGAGGAAGTTTCCGTTCCGAGCCACCGCATTATTTTGCCGACCGCCACCAAACTTCCACAGTACCACATGACCAGCGGCATTTGTCACCATCAGTTCCATGCGGTTATAGTTAATACCTATAATACCTTTTTCTTTAGCAGCTTGCATAAAAGTAGCAGGAATGGTAGGTCGTGTGGAATCAGCCCCTGTGGTAAAGCTATTACTATTGCCCGTAAAAACATCTAATCGATAGTTAGCACCGTCCCAATAAGTAAAAACGACTTTATCGGTGTCTTGAACAGGTAGCATCCAAGGGTCTTGGCCATTCATGTTTCTGAAAAAATATTTGATGTTCTCATAAGGGTTTGTTCCGCCTGTTTTAATATTGCGTTGGATTATAACACCTTTTTGTGTGGTAGGGTAATTTTGTGTTCTACAATTATCATTCCCAACAACAGGTTGGTGCATAGTTGAAGTTCCTGAAAAAACAGCACTATACATTCGTACGGTTTCATTGCGTGTTATAACTTGTGAGTTATTGACTCCCATATCATGGAAACAGGTACCAACCGTATTGAAGGAATGACGAGGAACATAGGCATTCTCTATAATACGAGAGTTCAGGTTACCGAAGGTAAAATTGGGGAAAGCCCCAGAAGTGGCATTTAAAGTCATTGTCGAATTAAGTCCCCCAAAATAGGGGTCATCATTATTGATTTTATGCGTCCATAAGGCACCAGAACCATTCCCCCACGCTGGAAGAAACCCATCATCCGCAATACCATAATAAAAGTTATTATGGAACCATTGTTTCATTTGATTGGGTTGATGAGATAGATTCGCATTAAACGGTGGATCAATTGGCAAAACTGTACTAGAATTCGCAACCAGTGGAGCTAGTTCTAACGTGTTCATAGATGCTGCCGTGTAATAAAAACTACGGGTATCTGTTGGCAATAGGCGTGTTAAAAACCCAGCGGCTCTTAAGCTATCATTCACCACAAGACGATTCGGACTAAGACTATTATTATATCCTGGACTTGAGTCAGGTGTAGCGGGGGTGGCAGGGGGCGTATTCACCGCTGAATTGGTGATGGCTTTTGACGTAATCGAAACATTATTTCCGTCTCGATTGGCTTTTAGGTAAAGCATTCCCATTTTATTATTAAATCTATTCAACGCTGCTAAGAAAAGATCACCAGACACACCCGCCCCTTCGCCATTGGTGATGTCCCAACTATTGATGTAATCAAATTGATCAGCTCCCGTAATGGTATTAAGTGCTTGATTGAATACCGTAGCCATGGTATTCGTATCTATCGCCACAATTTGTGTTTGAGCGGTAGTTCCTGTTATGCCGTTGTCTTGTAATGCCCAAAGCGTTCCATTTTGATGATCGGGAATAAGGGTATAAGCAATACCACTTAAGTTTGTATTTCTTGAATCCACTAAAAAGACGCCTAGGCTTGCTTGGTAAGGATCCCACCCCAAGAGGTGCATTCTATTAGAACCCGCCCCTGCATCCGCTTTACCATAAGGATTAACAGCCGTACCTTTATCGTTAGACGTCCAAAATACCTTGCCTGTAAACTCGTCAATCACCAAAGGGTAATCATCCGCTGGAAAGTCCGTATTGGGTCTCCCTGAAGGGCTTATAAAACTGGTGACGTTGGTTAGCTGATTTCTCATGGCATTATAAAAGTATAAACGAGTTGTTGCTCCCTCCCGACCGACAAAGGCATAATTGCCCCGAATTTGATCCACCACGACACGCAAGATCGTTGTATTGTTGAGCAGGGTTTGCGGAGCGGTAAGGTTAACGCTGGCGATTTGTGACGTCGCTGGAAGTACCAAGCTCGTATTATTTTGTTTATTGAAAGATGCCGAAAGTGCTTTAATTTGATCTTGGTTTGTAACGCCGAAAAAGTCTGTAAGTGACGTTACGCTTACCGCAGAAGCGGTGTTTAAATCCCCTGCCGCTTGAGACGCATATTTTTTCCCTATAAAAAATTGCTTGTTCCCTGTCATCACACGCCCTTCATTCTGATTAATCCCTGGGGCGGTGACTTGAAAGCCTTGCATTTGAAGGGTGACTGAAGCGAGGTCTCCTAAAAAAGCAGGAGTTAGTAAGTTAGGACTGTTCGTACACGTTCCCGCTGTATTACAATACGTAAATTGAGGGCCATTGGTGCCTTGAGGAAGGATTTCAACTTGATCCGACGCCAAAGTGGCATAAGGTGAAGATACTTCATTACCTGTTCCTAAACCATTGTCTAATAATTTTTGAAGATACCATCTTCCGCCGTCGGTTGTTGAAGCGAATCCTGCTCCCGTGACGGTTCCCCCCACATTTACCAAACGATAGCCTACTTTTTCTGCCACACCACGGTTGACGTTGTAATATGTCATTTGAAACTCTCGACGAGGATCCCACGTGGTGAAGTTGTCAGGTCGTACCATGTTTGAGCTGGAATCAAAGACCAAGCCCATTTGGTTAAACATTTCGCTTAATTGAAAATTCGATTTCGTGTGTGAGGCTGAATCCACCAAGCCTTTGGTGATAATCGTAGTCGACGTCAACAATAGAGGTAAGATCACCAAGCCCACCACACCGATAGAAACCACCAGTTCGATCAACGTAAACCCTGTTTCTTTGTGACGACGAAACAATTTATTTGAAAACATGGACATGATACCTCTACACTTGCTAAAACGGCTTTGGTGAAGTATCGTCTATTTTCTAAAAAAGTTTAAGGGGTATCAAATAGATGTATTAAATGTAACATTATAGTGTTTTAGAAAATCAAGAAGTGGCTTTGTCCCCCCTCCTAATTTTAGGAGGGGGTTAGGGGGCGGTTAAACCCACAAACGGAGTCTAAAATTTAACCTCACCCTCGAACGTCTAACGACGTTCTCTTCCCTCTCCTAATTTTAGGAGAGGGGACAGCACTTTCGCAGAGGCTACAAGGTTAGCTACATTTCTTAGAGGCTCTGTATTTCGAGATGGCTGAATCTATCTTAGTTTCTAAATTAGCCCCTGAAACACTACCAATCGGCAGGGATTCAATCGTTTTTTTATTGCCTCCAAATAAGAAAAAGGCGGGTACGGCATTGACTTTAAAGGTTTGGGCGAGTTCCATATTATTGCCTTCATAAATGTTAATGCGTTTGACTTTTAAACCTTTCGCTTGCAAGTTGCTTTCCACTTGATCCACAAAGGGGGCAATGTTACGGCAGGCACTACATTTTTCCCAATAAAACTCAAGTAACACCGTGTCGCACAACGAATTGCTTTGGTATTGCGTCGGCAACTTTTGTTGGGCATAACTGGGTATGATGACAGTTCCTAACGCCGTTAGAACAAGTAATGCTAAGGTGATATAAAAAGACTTTGACATGTTTTTCCCTCTCTGACTCCACAGATACCTATTAGTATAGTCTGTTTTTGCAGATTAAGCAAACAACGTTTGCAAGGAACGCACCTTGTAAGTCTGCGTTTTAAGGGCTTCAATCGCTTCCGCCATTGCCATGGCACCTGTTAACGTCGTGGTCATCGGCGTGTTGTGAATGACGGCGGATTTGCGGATGTAGCTATCATCCAGCAAGCCTTCATCACCTGAAGGGGTGTTAATCACCAGCTGAATATCACCTGATTCAATCAAAGTTTGGGCATTCGGCGAGCCTTCATGCCGTTTACGCACAGGGAAACAGGAGATGCTTTGCTCACTTAAAAAGCGAGCCGTGCCTTGCGTCGAAATCAAGTTAAACCCGATCGACTGAAAACGCCGAGCCACTTCCACCGCATAGGGTTTGTCGTGATTGTTCACACTTAAGAAGATTTGCCCACT
>JAJTHC010000015.1 GCA_021299615.1 Vampirovibrionales bacterium | reverse complement strand
GGGGTAGTGTGTCTTTTTCTAGGAAATAGACGATATAGAGGGACTTCAGGGGTATAATTGAGGCAATTTCAGGAAAAATCACTCCATTTCCTCACTTTTTACGCCACTCATAATATTTTCGCTATTTCTCTGTATCCTCATTAATTATGAACGCTATTAAAAAAACCGCTCCACGTACGACGACCCCAGTAAGAACTGCTCCACCTAAGGATCCAAAAATTGGACCTTCCCAAAATATTACGATTGGTGGAATGACAGTTACTCAAATCCAAAAATATTTGGGAAGAGAACTAACCGTTAGTGAACTTACTCAAATTGGTAATAATCCAAATGGTAAAGTAGCAAAAGAAGTTCTTGCTAAAGCAAAAGCTAAACAAGCTAAGCTACAGGCACAAGATGAAGCCTTTCGTATAGTGACAATGACTGGTCCTGCACAAGTCAAAAATCTAAAAGAAACAGTCGAGCGTTACAAAAAAGAAGTTGCACAAGCAAATGCTGAATTAGCACAAGCAAAAGCGAAAGCTAAAAAATCAGGAGCAAATGTAGGCACTTCTTCTACTGAAGTACAAGAACTTGAAGCCCAGCTTGCCAAAGCTAAACGGAAACTAAATGATGCTACTTACGAATATAACGTTCGTGAAAGCGAAAAAGATCAAGCACAAGCTAATCGTAATTCTCTTGATAGTCCTCCATCTTCACCAGCCCCTAAAAAGAAAGGGTTGTTCGGTTGGAATACACCAATCGGCTTATAGAAACCTTCTAAACACTGTCACTCAAACAAACCCCCTCCTCACACGGAGGGGGTTTTGTGTTTGGGGCGTCTTTGTTGTAAGCTAGGGGCTATTTTTACGTTTTTGCATGAAAGACAGAAGCCTTTTCAAACGAGTGTCAAATGTCGTGAGCTTTGTCATTGTTCTTGAATCATTGAGGGCTTTATGTTAGTCTAATCAAAACCTTAAAAGGGTTGCTAATATAGCAACACCCCCATTCTGTAACAGAAAGGAGGTGAGCTAAAATGAATATAACAGAAGTACTGATTCTTGTTATCATTCTCTTGTTAGTGCTAAAGCTACTCGCTATAAGCATTTAACAAGATAGAGTGGAGTTCTTTAAGGGTAACAGCCTTAGGGGACTCCGCCCTCTTTTTATATTGTGTCAAATGTCGTGAGCTTTGTCAAGGGGTTTGGATGTTTTACCTTTCCTGAAATGAGGAAGGGGTTTTGTGTTTGGGGCGTATTTGTTGTAAGCTAGGGAGCAAATGCCTTCCTGTCCCCCCTCCTAATTTTAGGAGGGGGTTAGGGGGCGGTTAAACTCACAAACAGCGTCTAGGGTTTAACCTCACCCTCGAACGTCTAAAGACGTTCTCTTCCCTCTCCTAAAATTAGGAGAGGGAACAAAACCACTTCCTTAAACAACAAAACGGAAACCCCCTGCCATGCCTCCATTGGATATGACCCTGCTTGAAACCCAAATCCTGCCCCACGTTTTTAAACCCGGTCGATACCTCGGCTTGGAACAAGGGGCGTTTCGCAAAGACTTTGATTCCGCCAAAGCCACGCTTGCCTTGACCTTTCCCGATCTCTACGAAATTGGCTCGTCTAGCTATGCGATTAAACTGCTCTATAGCGTGGTGAACAATCACCCTGATTACTTGTGCGATCGGGTCTACGCCCCTGCCAAAGACTTTTGGCAGAAGCTCACGGAGTTTAACATCCCGCTCTTTGCCGTAGAAAGCAAACGCCCTGTCAAGGATTTTGACCTGATGGCGATTTCCCTGCAATATGAACTCAATTACACCACGATACTCGGTGAACTCGACGCCTGCCAAATCCCCCTGCGGAGCCAAGACCGCATCGGGCGAGACGATTTACCGCTCATTTTGGGCGGAGGTCCCGGCTCTTCGAACCCCATGCCACTCGTGCCATTTTTCGATGCCTTCATGGTCGGTGACGGCGAAGAATTGCTGATTGAAGTCTTAGACATGCTTTCAGAAGGGCGTGAAAAGGGCTGGAGCCGAGAAGAAAAGTTGCAAGCCTTAGCTAAAATTAGTGGCGTTTTTGTGCCGAATTACAACGAATACGCCTATAAGCGAGTCGTAGATATTTCTCAGCAAAACATCGATATTGCCCCCCTGATTCCTGCGGTGGAAGCCGTGCATGATCGTGTGACGGTTGAAGCCCGTCGAGGCTGTGACCGTATGTGCCGTTTTTGTCACCCTGCCTTTATCAACCTGCCTGCTCGTGAAAATGACGTCACCAAAATCAAGGAAACCATGCTCAAGCAACTCGCCGAAACAGGCTATGAAGAATGTTCCTTGTTATCCTTGAGCATTGCCGATTATTCGCAGTTCAAACACTTGGTGCAGGATGTCTCCCAAGCCGTCAAAGAAGAAAAAGCGTCGCTTTCTCTGTCTAGCCAGCGAGCCGATCGCTTTAGTTTGGAAGTCGCCGAAGCCGTGCAAAGCGTCCGTAAAAGCACGCTCACCTTTGCCCCTGAAGCTGGCACGATCCGTTTGCGAGATGTCGTCAATAAAAACTTGAGCGACGACGAAATTATTAAAGCCGTCACCACTGCCTATACCGCAGGCTGGAACAAGGTGAAGCTCTACTTTATGATAGGCTTGCCCACCGAAACGCAAACCGATTTGGACGGCATTATTCGCTTGTTGTACCAAATGCAGCGTGCGTGTGTGGAAATCGCCAAAAACGAACCACAAAAACGTCGTAAGCCGTTGGAGCTGAACGTGACCTTGTCGAACTTCGTGCCGAAACCGCATACGCCGTTTCAGTGGCACGCTCAAGATACGGTGGAAACGCTGAACGAAAAGATTGATTACTTGCGTCAACAATTCAAACGCATGCGAGGCGTCAAAGCCAGTTTCACCACCCCGACGCTTTCTAAGCTTGAAGCCGTGATTTCCAAAGGCGACGAAACGCTGGCGGATGTCATTGAGTTGGCGTATCGCAACGGAGCGTATTTGGATGCGTGGGACGAAACCAAGCCCTTTGCCAAGTGGTTTGACGCCATGCAAGCCTTGGGCATGGATGAAGAAGCCTATACTCGGGATCGTTTGACGCATCCTGATGATGTCTTGCCTTGGGATGTCATTCACATGGGGCTTGAAAAATCGTGGTTGCGGAACGAGTGGGAACGCTCGAAGATTGCGGCATCAACGACGCCGTGCTTCGATGAATGTTCGCTATGTGGAGTATGCACCGAATTTGGGATTTGGCCTACCTTCACGAAAGCCTTGCCTGAATCAGATGAAGACGTCGTCCAAGATGCTTCCTCAATGGATGAAAGCATCGAGCTTCTGGAATTGTCGACACCTGAACATGCTCAAGAGTTTCCTGTTGAAGAGAAACACGACTCTGCGATACAGCGTTTGACCCCCGACCCTGTGCAGACCTTGCGGTTCACATGGCAGAAAAAAGGAAGCCTCAAATACATCGGGCATTTGGACTGGATGCGTCTCATCCAACGAGCCATCCGCCTCAGCAAGTTGCCTGTGGCGTATACCAAGGGTTATAACCCCCGCTCGATGATCTCTTTTGGTCCTGCGTTGCCTCTTTTTGTGGAAGCCCTCGCCGATATAGTGGATGTTTCTTTATACGAAACTATTTCTTTAGATGGCATTTTGGAAAAAATCAACCCCCATATGCCTGAAGATGCCCAAGTCACGCACGTTGAAGCCATGGTGGCTCATTCCACCAGTATTGAAAAAATGCTTCAATCGATGCACTATTTTGCAATTACCCCTTGCACAAATAGCACAACAGAGGGTATGATAAGAGAACAGCTAAAAACCTTAATCCATGAACCGCATTGGATGGTCGAAGC
>JAJTHC010000083.1 GCA_021299615.1 Vampirovibrionales bacterium | reverse complement strand
TTGAGTCCTGAATCTGCCTTGCTGGACTGGCCTGCTTCGTTTAGCTCGCCGTGGCAAAGCTTCCCGCAGACGCCGACGGTACAATGGTCGCTAGAAATTGGGGGAGACGTTCAAGACGCTAAGTCGTTTACCTATGTGGAATTGAGTGCATTGCCTGTGAGCTATCAAGTTAAACGCTTGGCATCCAAGCACGGCTGGGCATTTAAGGCGGAATGGCACGGTATTGCGGTGCAACAATTGCTCAATCAAGTTTCGCCACAAGGGGATATTAACTTCCTTGAAGTGGAAGACGTACACGGACAAACGGCGGTTTTCCCTTTGGCGAGCCTCATTAAAAATCAAGCGTTATTGGTTTTGCATCAAGGGACGCAACCTCTTTCTCCATGGCACGGAGGACCCCTGCGTTTTATGGCGTTTGATTACGTCGCTGAATATAATTTAGGGCAAGTCAAAGCCTTACGTTTTCTAAAAACGATTAGCAAAGAAGCCAAAGCCTTCAGTGATGCTCAATTGGTGCCAGCGGGTAAGTATTATTGTTATGATCTCAAAGAACTTAAAGACAACCCTAAGGCAGGGGAACTTAAAGGCTTTTAATCGTTTAGGATTCGTCAAATGGCACTCTCTCCTATTAAATCTCTCCAGCATACGGCTTGTCGTATTGCAGGGCATAAAACTCGACAAGAAATTACACAAGAACTTGATACACGACTTACTTCGATGGCTCAGAAAAATAGAAATGATCAAGATTTTTACAAAAGGTTCGATGATGAATTTCGTAAAAAAGCTGAAGATGATCCTTTTTACGAAGACCTCTTTGAAAAAATACACACCCAAGCATCTAAAGGGTTTAGAAAAAAACCACTTAAGTTCCTCTTAAAACATGCAGGGAACCTAAATTATAAAGACATTGCTCGACTTTTAAAAGAGCATAATATAAGCGAAGAAACACTTGAAATAGTTTCAAAACGATACTTACACCGTCAAAAAAAAGGACTCACAAAAGACCGTCCATGGGCATCTTTCAAAATGTTTGAACTTTTCACAGAAGCACTTGGGCTTGGTGGTACACTTTGGTACTCTGAAAAATTTCTCGATTCTTCCAGTAAGCATTCTCCATTCACTTACATTACCGTTGAAACAGCGGCTTTGTTTGCTGGCTTTGTTCTAGGGAAGATTCCTTCTTTCGTCCTATATGCTTGGAAAACAAGTCGTCTAGCCCATAAAAAACAAGGGATTAAAGCCGTGCTTCAAGAACTTAGCAGCTTAGAGCGTTCTCAAAAGTAATCGTTCTATAAAACAGGCTATATCCTCAATGGGATGCCTTCGTTCAACAAAACTTGTTTTAAGTCTTGAATATGCCAATGCCCGTCGTGGAAAATAGTCGCCGCCAAGGCTGCATCCGCATGACCGTCTTGAAAGGCATGCAAGAAGCTTTCGGGTCCTGAAGCCCCACCACTGGCGATAATCGGCACTGGCAGGGCATCGGCGAGCTGGCGGTTGAGGGCGTTGTCAAAGCCGTCGCCCGTGCCGTCACGATCGAATGAGGTTAGCAAAATCTCGCCTGCACCCAGTGATACAGCGTGTTTCGCCCAATCCAACGCATCTAGCCCTGTTTTTTCACGTCCGCCTTTAACGAGGACATCCCAACTGGCACGACCGTCTACAAGGTGATCCGCACGTTTGGCGTCAATCGCCAAAACGCAGCACTGACGCCCACAATGGCTGGCAATATCCGCAATCAACTGGGGATTTCGCACCGCAGAACTGTTAATGGAAACCTTGTCCGCACCTGCTTCAAGCAGGGCCAAAACTTGTTCCAGCGAGGAGATGCCTCCACCCACGGTAAAGGGAATACGTAGGTCGTGGGAAATCCGTTTGACCAAGTCTACCAAGGTTTTACGCCCTTCGTGACTAGCAGAAATATCGAGGAAAACCAGCTCATCAGCCCCTTGGGCTTCGTAGGCGACCGCCATTTCAACGGGGTCTCCAATATCACGCAAGCCTTGAAACTTAACGCCTTTGACGGTGCGTCCGTTGGAATCGACATCCAAGCAGGGGATGATTCGCTTGCAAAATCCTTGATGCGACATAAGATTCCCTTCCCTAAGGATACACCGTGACTTTTGAGCGTCCTTTTAGAACCAAGACTTCGGTGGTGGCGTTATATTCAGCAAAAGCGGATTCAAGGCTCAAGACGTTTTTAGAGCGTCCGCCTGTTTTGCTTTCTAGGCGACCTGTCACGCCCTTCATTAGGAGCTGTTTTTGAGACGCGTCTTCATAAATGCCAGCATCACTTTTAATGTACCACGTATTTTCGCCCACGGTGCTTAACGCCAATTCGATACCTTTGGCGTAGGTCAAACTTTCATCGCCTGCGAGAATGGCGGTGATGTAGCCCTGCCATTGGGTCAAAACAGGCTTGAGTAAGGGGCTTGCGGTTTCTAAATCGAGCAAGACTTCTTGGCTGGCGGGTCGAGGGGCGTTGACGGTGGGGTTTTGCCATTGCTTCCACGCAGGAAGGACAACCCACACGACAATTGCCACGGCGAGTAGGGTGACGAGGCTAAGGAAGAAAGGCGATTTCAAACGAACTTGAGACATAAAAAACTTTCTTTATTCTAAAGATTTTTGAAGAAAGGGACTTCTTATTCTAGCAGACGTCCAAGCACTAAATGCGAGACTTCCGAGACATTTTGCGGACGTCGTGCAAGGTGAATGATGCGACGAGGTGGGTTAAAAACCTTTCTTATTCACGAAGTGAATTACTACTTTAGGAAGGAGAGGTTGGGAGAGGAAACCAAGGGTTTACTTTCCCAAGAGAAAAAGTTCCTAACTTTTTCGACTTGAAGGGGGGATTTTCAAGGGGGGACGAAGGGGAGGAGACACGCAATACGTCCTCCCCCGTCCCCTCTTGAACCGCCTTTAGAGGTGTTGGAGACCTTTGGCGGAGCAAAGGTCTCTGACGACGACCAGCTAAAAACGGAGCTAGAAACTACCCTTACAGCCTATCACAAATCCACTTAAAAAAGGAGCTTTTCAACCTTTTCCATTCTGCTTCTTTAAAATACTTTACAATAGATGAAGCGAGAACCAAAGTATTAGGACGACACCCCCATGATGACCCTTGACCAAGAAGCTATTCCCAAACACTATTTTAACATCACCAACCTTGAAGAAATCCCTGGAAAAAAAATTAAGCATCATTATGGTTTGGTGTCGGGATCTGTGGTGCGGTCTCGTAACATTTTTGCGGATTGGGCGGCGGGTTTTAAGAGCATTATCGGCGGCGAATTGCCGATGTACACACGTTTACTCAACACCACGAGAAACGAAGCCATTCAACGCATGATTGCCCAAGCCGAGTTTATGGGAGCTAATGCGGTAACCAACGTTCGTTTTTCAACGTCGGATGTGGCACAAGGGGCGGCAGAAATCTATGTATATGGTACAGCCGTTTTTGTCGATTAGTGCTAAGCTATTTAAAGTCGGTTTGAAAAGATAGAGAAAGCTCACTTATGAATGGTTTAGTCACCGCTTACTTACAAAATCACGAAGCGTTACTGGGAACGGCTCTGCTTATTGTGGGTTACATTGTGGGAACGATCTTTCAACGCAATCACCTGCGTTCCATTCAAGAACGAGAAGCCTTTTTCTTTAAATTGCCTGCAGTAACCATGAAGCTGAAAAACTTTCTGCCAGAACCCTATTACGATCAAATTGCTTCGGCTCGGATGGTGGTGGGTTCTGTGGTGGTTACGCCTGATTATTTTCGCTATTTTTTAAGCAACATTTTTGATGTGCTGGGTGGGAAAGTGAAGTCGTATGAAAGCATTGTGGATCGTGCCAGACGGGAAGCGATTTTGCGGATGAAGGAATCAGCCCCCATGGCGGATATTATCGTCAACACTCGCTTACAAATGGACATCATGCAACCGTCGATTCCCAATATGCCGATTCGTCCTTTGGCGGTCTATGCTTACGGCACGGCAATACGTCTAAAAAAAACGACTTTTCCTAAGGGTGAAGACGAAAGCATTCGCTTGCCTCAAGGGGATCTGATTTTATGAGCGAACGTATTCCGTTGACACCGCAAATGCCTCGCAATAAAACGGGCTACACGGCGATACCTGAATCGATTAACGCCACGCCTGAATCCGCTTTGTGGATGTTTACCAAATATGTGTTGAGCATTGTGTTTGGGGTAGCGATTTTGTTTTGGGTGCTAACCGAAGGCGTTGCCTATATGGTGCCTTACTTACCGCCTGAATCGGAACAATGGTTGAAGCCGATTGGTGAAGAATACATCAAGCAAGAAACCAAGAAAAATCACATTAGCACCGATGCCGATTATGACGCCCTGCTTGCCGATCTCAAAACACATTTACCCACCCCTGCTTTGGTGGATATTAAAGTGTATAAGGGCTTGGGAGACACCATTAACGCCTATGCCTTACCGGGTGGGAAAATCGTGTTGTATGACGGCTTGATGCGTCAGCTGGACGATCTAGATGCCCGACGTTTTGTGCTGGCTCACGAAATGGGGCATGTCTATCATCGCCACGCCATTCAAGCCATGGGTAAATCCGTGATTTACGCTACCTTATTGATGCCTGCGGCGATTGCTTTTCCTCAACTTTCAGGAAGCATTACTAGCTTGTTGAATGTGTCTTCCATGCAACATAGCCAAGCCAAAGAGCTTGAGGCTGATCGTTATGCGGTAATGCTCTTGAAGGCGTCGAACTATGATGCTCATGCAGGGGTGAAGGTCTTTCAGTTGCTTGAAAAAGGCACCAAAAATGTTAAAACGCCCGAGTTCCTTCGCACGCATCCACCTGATGCCGCGAGGATTGCTCAAATTGAAGCGTTGACAAGGGGAAAATAAGTTTAAATGTTGATGTTTGGGGTTTATTTTGTACTAACCAGCCTAGTTTTACTGGGATTTTGGTTGGTTTCTAAGCAGATTTGTTGGAGAGAATGCGTCACGCAATTTGTGGTGCAAAGCCTCGTGATTTTGGGCATGTGCTTTTTAATTATGACCAGTAGCTTGCAAGATCAAGAATACATCACAGGGCGTGTGGTTTCTAAAGCACGGGATCAAGTTCATTGTAAACATTCGTATCAATGCCATTGCGTTAGAACCCGTCGAGGCAGTCGCTGTTCGACCTGTTATGAACATGGTTATGATGTCGTGTGGTTTGCAGAAACGGACTTGCCTAAACGCTTTTATATTCGATCTGTAGACAGGCAAGGGATTTTCACGCCTCCTCATTGGGCGACGCTTGTAAAGGGTTCGCCGATGACGCATGCGATTTCCTATGAAAACTACATCAAAGCCGATCCTGATTCGTTGTTTGCGAGTGATGCATCTAGCGTGAATAAAGCGGATTTTATTCCTTACCCCAATAACATTTATGAAGAATATAAGCTCAATCGCTTTTTGGGGGATTCGGTTAAAAATACACCTAAAGCCAATGAGCTTTTGGCGGAATTGAATGCGGATATTGGTCCCAAAACCAAAGCGAATGTGATTTTATATACGACCTCTAAACCCAAAGACTATGCCAAGCAGTTGCAACGGGCATGGGAAGGGGGCAAGCAAAACGATATTATCATCGTGGCGGGTGTGAAAAAAAGTGTGATTCAATGGGTGGATGTCATTGGTTTGAGCTATCCTGATTTTAAGGTGAAGTTGAGAAATGTGATTCAGAATCATCAAAAAATAGATGCCCAGCTCTTCCCCAAAATACGAGACACTATTTTAGCCCACTATAAAATTAGAGAAATGAGCGACTTTAAATACCTTCAAGAATCATTTAAGCCCACTTTGCTTCAATGGATTTTAGGTGCTATGATTAGCCTATTGGTTTCCGTGGGATTGGGATTCTTTTTTCACAAGGTGGAAACGTTCCCTTTGGTTAAAAAGAATCGATAAAAATGGAGTATCGTAAAGATGAAAGCGTATGTAAAATGGATGATTGCCGCCGTCGCATTGACGTTGATTTTAGGGGTTGTGCTGGTCGGTTCAACCATCGAAACCTATAACAGTTTTGTGAGCCTTGAAAAGGGCGTGATTGCTCAATACGAACAGAATCAAAACAATTACGACAATATGTGGAAGAAGTTTAAGGAATCGGTGCA
>JAJTHC010000039.1 GCA_021299615.1 Vampirovibrionales bacterium | reverse complement strand
TTCGTCCCCCCTTGAAAATCCCCCCTGAAACCCCACCTCGTCGCATCACTCCATTGCACGACGTCCGCAAAATGTCTCGGAAGCCTCGCATTTAGTGCGTTGACGTCTGTTTTTAAAGGCGTCCGCATTATTGTTATGAAGCGTATTAAATAATTTCCCCTACAGTGTCTATACTTTGTCGCTACGATTATTTTGTTCAGTCATGTAGGTCTATCTACACTTCTTCACAAAATAATCTAGGCTCCTCGTCTAGCCTAAGTACGGAAAACTCTATAGAAAGCTCTGCAAAAGGGAAAATCGTCATTGCGAACGTATGTGAAGCAATCTGTAAAGCCGTCTATGGGGAGGAGATTGCCACGCTACGCTCGCAATGACGGTGTGTTTTTAGACTTTCGCAGAGCTTTCTATAGACGCTATTTAAACTAAGAATTGGTATAAACTTGACTATACAAGCTTCCTATCCCATGAGGGCTAATCGATTCGCTCGCCTTCAAGGCAATGTCGGATCGGCTGAAGCTCTGCGGGAAATTGATCGCTTCAATCGCTAAATACGCCTGCGTGCGAACCTCCGACAAAGTATCCGCCACGGCAGTCACCGTCAAGACACGCCCCCCCACCGAAATCAGATCCCCAGAAGGCTGGCGTTTCGTGCCAGCATGAAAAACGTTCACACCTTTCGGCAAGGCATCAGGCAAGCTAATCACTTGTCCACTCGCATACGCCTGCGGATACCCTTCGGCTGCGACAACCACCGTCACCGCCTTTTGCGTCGGTTCCTGCAAGGCACGATTGCCACGCCACGACGACAAATCGCCTTTCGCTGAATCCATGAGCAACGCCAACACATCGATGCGGTCTTGCAATAACGGCAACACCACCTGCGTTTCAGGATCCCCAAAACGCACATTGAACTCCACCACAAAGGGCCTTCCGTTGGGGTGAATCATCAAACCTGCATACAAAATCCCTTTAAACGGTGCGTTTTCGGCTTGCATGGTCTTCATCATCGGATCCAAAATATCGGTTTGAATCGTGGCAAGCAAGGCGTCGTTCACAAAAGGGACAGGGGCATAAGCACCCATACCGCCCGTGTTTTCGCCTGTGTCGTTGTCGCCGACCCGCTTGAAATCTTGGGCGGAAATCAAGGGGATAGCTTGTTTGCCGTCGGCGATGGCTAGTACGCTTAATTCCACGCCTTTTAAGAACTCTTCAATCACCACAGGGCTATGTTTCGCTTCCGCACGAGCGAGGGCATCTAAGGCATCTGCCAGCGTTTCCGCCACGGTGACGCCTTTTCCAGCCGCCAAGCCGTCTTCTTTAATCACATACGGAGCCGTAAAGTTTGACAAGGCGATTTCCGCTTCTTGACGGCTCTTGCAATAGGCGAATCCTGCGGTGGGGACGCCTGCCTTTGCCATGATTTGCTTGGCGTAATGCTTGGACGCTTCCAATTGAGCTGCGGCTTGAGACGGTCCAAAAACAAGCACGCCTTGCTCTTCAAGGGCATCGACGACCCCAGCCACCAGCGGCGCTTCAGGCCCTACCACGACAAAAGTAATGTCTTCGGCTTGCACAAAATCTAGGACGGCTTTTACGTCATCGGCTTTAATATCCACGCCTGTGGCGAGCGTGTAGCATCCTGCATTACCAGGGGCGACGAAAAGCTGGGGGACTTGTGGGCTACGACTTAGGGCTTCTAAGAGGGCATGTTCACGTCCGCCACTGCCGAGGACTAAGACCTTTTGTGTCATGTGTTGAGTTCCTTATGGGTTAAAGGGTGTGTGACCCTATTGTACCTAAAACATGAGTATCCTTGAGGTAACAGTTTGTAACGTCTTGGAAAGCCTTGAATAAACATCAAAGTTCCGACTTTCTATTTGTGATAATATAAGTCTGTTATAGACTCAATCACAAAGACACTTAACTTTATGGACTTGCTCACCACACTTTCTGAATCCGAAAAAAAACAATGGGAAGCAGAGATTCAAACACAGCGTAAACGCTTAATCCAGTCCCCTCATTTTTTTGTGGAACAAATTGTAAACGAGGGTGTTCCTTATCAAAAAGAAAACATTACCCTTTATATTGAACAAGTCCGAAGTCAAGCGTATGAGTTGTATCTAAAAGAAGAGCTGGTTTTTCATAAGCATATGATTAACCATTTACTACTTGAAAATCCCTATGCGTCCAATGTGTTGAGCCATGCGATTGCCGAACATTTAGACGAAAATCGATTCCCCAAGCAAGAAGATTTAGCCAAAGTGGTTGGGCAGAGTGCGGGCTATTTAACCCCTTATATTTATGGTCTGTGTTTAAGTACAACCAATTCACGACGCTCTCGTTCAGGTAGAACGTTTGAACATATTGTCAAACATGTGATTGACAATATCTACGCTTACCCGTTTCAGTCTCAAGCAGACTTGGGAAATGCGTTTTACAAGAAAAATAATTTAGGCAAACTGGTGGATGGCATTATGCCGAGCGGGGAACATTTTTATGTAGACCGTCCTTCTTGCGTTTTTATTACCATGAAAACCAGCTTGCGTGAGCGTTGGCAGGAAGTCGTTGAAGAACAACAACGCACGAATATCCCTATTATTTATTTGTTGACGCTTGACCCTTCTCTTTCTGAAAATACGGTGAAACGTCTTGCTGAACACAATATTTATCTCGTATTGCCTTTTAATGAAAAACAAAAGTTTAGCTCTTTTCAAAGTGTGCTTTCTTTTGAGCAGTTTTTCAATGACAAGCTTCGACTACAATCTGCCCATTGGCATCTATAAGTTTCAAAAGGACTAACGGACTGATGATGAAATCTAAAAAAACATCTCCTAAAATCAGAATTATTGACCTTTTTGCAGGGATTGGTGGAATTCGCTTAGGTGTTGAACACGCTTTTGGAGCATCTAACGTGGACTGTGTCTTTACGTCTGAAATAGATGTCAATGCTTTACGGACGTACAACCATCATTTTAAAGAAGATAACTTCCCTTTGGATATTACAACGGTTGCTGAAAGATCGGTGCCTTCACATGACTTATTGCTAGCAGGGTTTCCTTGTCAACCTTTTTCACAAGCAGGGCTAAAAAAAGGCTTTGAAGATTGCCGAGGCTCCTTATTTTTTGATATTGCGAGGATTTTAAAAGAACATCGCCCTACAATGTTTTTATTAGAAAATGTCAAGCAATTAAAGGGGCATGATAAGGGACGTACATTAAAAACGATTATAGCCGTTTTAGAAGAAATGGATTATACCGTCCACATAGATGTGCTTCGTGCGAAAGACTTTGGCGTGCCTCAAAATAGAGAGCGTGTTTTTATTGTCGGTATTTTAGGTAATAATAGTTCATTTCAATTCCCTCGACCTTCTCATATTCATACGTCTGTGAGTTCTATATTAGAGCAGGATGTGGATCCCAAATATACGATTTCAGATCGCTTGTGGGAAGGGCATCAACGTCGAAAAAAAGAGCATCTCGAAAAAGGAAATGGGTTTGGGTTCAGTCTTTTTTCTGAAACATCGACTTATACGAACACGATTTCAGCACGTTATTATAAAGACGGAAGCGAGATTCTGATTGAGCAGGCAGGGAAGAATCCACGCAAGCTCACGCCTCGAGAAGCGGCTCGCTTACAAGGCTTTCCTGATACGTTTGAAATCCCTGTGTCAGACACCCAAGCGTATCGACAATTTGGCAATAGTGTGGCTGTCCCTGTGATACAAGCGATTGGTGTAGAATTGTCAAAAGTGTGGGATACTCTAAATACGGAACAGAAGGATTATTGTTATGCCTGATTTAATCACCGAAAAAAATACACCAAACACTGAAAGCTCCCAGCCGTGCGTGACGCATCGGGTGCTGTCGCCCAAGCTCCTGCTCTGGATGGCGGTCTTTGACGTGCTAAGCGTCGATGCCACCCTCAAGTGGATCTTTTCCCAACAACCGATCGGGCAAGTTATTGCGATTATACCGAACGTTTTTAATTTTCAACATGTTGAAAATACAGGCGTGGCTTTTAGTTTCCTGAAAAATCAGCCCCAAATCGCAAGCCTTTTGAGCGGGGCATTGCTCGGTACGCTGATTTTGTTGGTGATCAAACAAAAGCTCATCAACAAAACCCAAGCCTTGGGCTTTGGTTTTGTCATCGGCGGAGGACTCAACAACGCCCTCGACCGTCTGCTGACTGGTGCCGTCACCGATTACATCCACTTGCCGTTTTTGCATTTCCCTATTTTCAACTTGTCGGATGCGATGATCTTCATCGGTGCCATCCTTATTTTTTATCACTACTTATGGGCGAAAGCCCCTACTAAGGTAACATCTATT
>JAJTHC010000076.1 GCA_021299615.1 Vampirovibrionales bacterium | reverse complement strand
TCGACATTTAGTTAAGAAAGGAGGAATTTCAAGGAAAAACAAACGGCTTTTGAGGCGTGTACACAGACGTACATAACGAAAAAACGGCTTGTTTTGACACAGAAAGTACCCTTTATGGGCTGAATGTCGACACTACCTAGTGTTTTAAAGAGTTTTCCGTACTTAGGCTAGACGAGGAGCCTAGATTATTTTGTGAAGAAGTGTAGATAGACCTACATGACTGAACAAAATAATCGTAGCGACAAAGTATAGACAAGTAGGGGAAATTATTTAAAATACTATAAATACAGAAAACTCTAAACTCGGCTATACCAAAACGTTTACACTCAAACCTCATCTTTGGGTGCGATTTTTTTGCACCTTTTGAATCATCTTTTCTCTCATTGGTTTTGTCATTCTATAAAAGGGTTTTCACGTGTAAAACCGTCAAGGCTTTTGAAAAATAGTTACACTTATAAAAAGGTATAGCTGAATTTAGAGTTTTCTGTACTTAGGCTAGACGAGGAGCCTAGATTATTTTGTAAGGGCGTGTAGATAGACCTACATAACAGAACAAAATAATCGTAGCGACAACGTATAGACAAGTACAGGAAATTATTAATTCTGCTATAAGCTCCCCATAACAAGGAGCGAGGGAGAACACAACGCTTATGAAACATGCGTCCACAATCCACACATGGCACGCCGTCATTTTAGCAGGCGGCAAAGGCACTCGCCTTCGTCCCTTTACGGACAAATTGCCCAAGCCCTTGGTGCCATTAGGCAACATTCCCATTTTAGAATTGATTATTAAACAACTTAAAATCTATGGCTTTAAACGAGTGACCTTGTGCGTTGGGCATATGGCGGAACTCATTCATGCCCATTTTGGTGAAGGGCAGAAACTCGGCATTCATATTGATTACACTTTTGAAGATTCTCCCTTAGGCACGGCAGGACCTTTGGCGTTTTTACCCCAATTGCCTGAAAACTTCTTGGTGATGAACGCCGATATTGTCACCGATTTAAACTTCAAAGCCCTTATGGAAGAACATATTCAGAATAAGGCGGTGGCGACGTTGGCAACCTTCCAACGCACCACGCAAATTGAGTTTGGCATTTTGGATTTTGTGAATAATACGAATGAAATCGCAGGGTTTAGAGAGAAACCCACGCTTGTGCATTCCGTGTGCATGGGGATTCACGCCTTGAACAAATCCGTGGTAGACTATATCCCAAAAGGTGAGTTTTGCGGTATTGACACCCTTGTGACCCGTGTGATGAACGACACCCACATCGTTCGAGCCTACAAATTCGACGGTTACTGGCTTGATATTGGTCGCCACACCGATTATGAAACGGCTCAACGTGATTTTGAACAGATGCGTCATCGCCTATTGCCCAGCAGTAAAGGCGTAAAAACCGTGGTTCAAGAAGACCATATTGTAACGGTACACGCCAAAAAACCATCAAGCACTACAAGCAAAAGTAAACGTAACTCTTTGAAAAACGTTAAGCCAGTTTAACCTTAAATAAGGCTTGTCCGTATTCAACAGGTTGTCCGTTGCTGATGAGGACTTCCACAACGGTTCCTGCTACATCGCTTTCAAGTTCATTCATTTGCTTCATGGCTTCTAAAATACAGATTGTTTGCCCGACCGTAATCGTCGATCCTTTTGGAGCGAATACAGGTGATTCAGGACTGGCAGCGGCATAGAAGGTACCAACCATTGGAGACGTCACCGTATGTAAGGACGTATCTTCCACAGGGGCAGGAGCAGAAGGGCTGGCTGGAGCCGTTGGGCTTGGGGCAGGAGCCGTCATCATAGGTGTTGCAGCCACAGCAGGCACGGCTCCACCAATTTGGTGAATGGTGTGCGACACAGACGCAGGGGTTTTAATGGTGATTTTTTTGTCGCCATCGGTAATGGTGATTTCAGCAAGGTCTTTTTCACGAGCCAAATCGGCGAGGGCTTGAAGTTGTGTGATATTTAAATCCATGAAGGGCATCTCTTTCTAAATCAAGGGGATGACGATTTGTCTATCATACATCAAGCCCCACTAAACTATCAACTACAAAAAAGATGTTTAACAAAGTTCACTTGTCAAAAAGCCGTATTGGCGGTTTAATAAGGATACTAGTTAAATTGAGGAGTCCCCCCATGTCTTACCCCACCACCATTCGAGTCGCCCATAGCCCTGATGCCGACGATGCCTTTATGTTTTACGCACTCGCTCAACACAAAGTCGACACCGAAGGCTTGACTTTTGAACACGTCTTAAAAGATATTGAAACCCTCAATCGTGAAGCCGCCGTTGGCACTTACGAACTTTCAGCGATTTCCTATCACGCCTATGCTTACTTGCACGAGCAATACGCCATTTTCCCTGTCGGCTCTTCGATTGGGGAACAATACGGTCCTGTACTCGTTGCGAAAACGCCCATGACGCTTGAAGAAGTTTTGGCGTCTGGTAAGCCTGTGGCGATCCCTGGTGAACAAACATCCGCCTACTTATTTTTGAAATTGTACTGCCCTGAATTGCCTACGGTGAAAGTACATTTCGATGAAATCCCCCAAGCGGTTTTAAACGATGAAGTCATCGCAGGTTTGGTCATCCACGAAAGCCAAGTGACTTACACCGAAGAAGGCTTGCACAAAATTGTGGACTTGGGCGAATGGTGGTTTGAAAAAACAGGACTCGTCTTACCACTCGGATGCAACGGCATCCGCCGTGACTTGGGCGATGAGCTGATTCAAAAAATCTGCCGTGTCTTGTATCGTTCCGTAAAATGGGGTTTAGACAACCGAGCCGAAACACTGGCAGGTTGCCAAGAATACGCTCGAGACTTGCCTGAAGAAAAAACCGATAAGTTCGTCGGCATGTACGTCAACGATTTAACGCTTTCGATTACCCCTGAAATCCGTGAAGCCGTCACCTTAATGCTCAAAGAAGGCTACGAAAAGGGGATCATCCCCACCTTGGTGACGCCTGAATTCGTCGACTTTCAAACCCCTGTAGCGGTCTAAGCCATGTTTACAGGACTCATTCAAGGCATTGGCAACGTCATCGGCGTAACGGCGGTGGACAAGGGCGTGCATCTAAAAATAGAGGCTCCTTTGCTTGAAAGTCCCTTGACGCTAGGGGCAAGCATTGCCTTAAACGGCTGTTGCACCACCGTAACCGCCTTTCATGTGAGCGATACACATCAAGTCTTTGAAGTGACTTTGTCGTCTGAAACATTGGCTCGCACGCAGTTTCAGCACATCACGCTAGGCAGTCGTCTTAATCTGGAACTGCCTTTATTGCCCACAAGTCCCTTAGGCGGGCATTATGTGACAGGGCATGTTGACGGATGCCTTGAAGTGAAAGGCATCCAACCTGATGGCGAATGTTCGATCTGGACGATTGCTTTACCTGAATCCAATGAAGAAAAAGCCCTTTTCGTACCGAAAGGCAGTGTTGCCTTAAACGGCATTAGTCTAACCGTCAATACGGTCGATGCCAATAGCTTTAGCTGTTGTATCATCCCACACACCTTGAGCCATACAACACTTGGGGATTTAGCTGTGGGTGATTTCTTGCATTACGAAGGCGACTTGCTCGGCAAATACGTACAACGCCAACTTAGCTTTTTGACGCCCACTAAAGTCTAAAAACACACCGTCATTTCGAGTGTAGCGTGGCAATCTGTAGGAAAGCCGCAAGTGGTCAACAGATTGCTTCACATAAGTTCGCAATGACGAAAATCAATTTTTTTACGCAGGAATTTTGAAATAGCTAATATAGGCGTTTTTGTCGCTTAAAACAGCTTGAGCCAGTTGAGCGTCATTTAAGTCGACGTTCTTCATGCCACGGGTTTGAGGCAGGTTTCTAAAACCACCCTTAATATCGGAATTGTTTAAATCCCATGTCGACCCTTCATAGTCTAAGCTCCATGCGTGGAAGGTATTTAAATTAGAATGGGCTGAAACGGTGCTTACCACACCTTTTTGCTTCGCAGTGTTTAAAGCAGAAGTACTTATCGGCATGTAACCTGAATCAAGTCCAAACATTTCTTTATAAAAATCGTGAGAGTAACCACCCGTCTTTTTTTGATCGGGGTGGGCTTGAAACCATGCGGTTTCAGTAGCGAGTACCAAATCACTCACAGGCTTGCCCTTGTATTCTGTGGCACGTACTTGGTTGATTTGGGCTTGGGTAATCGTCATTTTATTGCCGTTTGCCCAATTAAACGTAAAGTTTCCTGTACGAGGATCCACCTGAATGGTTTCCGTCATTTTATTCATCAACCAGCCGTTGGGGTCATCATCTCGAGTGGCTTTCACCATGCTGTTAAGCCCTGCTCGAATAAAGCAGGCTTGCACAGCGTCGGACTGCTGTTCGGTCAAATCAAGATTCGCCATTAAAGATTTTAAGTAGCTCGTACTAATATCACCCGTATTTTGCACAGGGAGTTGAAGTCCACTAGGTGCAGAAGGGTTTGGTTCGCCTACGGCGATGCCTTGAACAGGCTGGTTCGTCGGCATGGGGCTTGGGTAAGCAGGACGAGGCGGTGCTTGGTAAGGATTATAAGGATTAAAAGATAGGTTAGAAGGAAAACGATATACCGTAGGTGCTTGCCATGTGTTTTGAAAGGATGGTGGAAACGCCGTGTTGCGGGGTGGGTACATAAGGTTAGGGGGCGTGTAAGGTGCATTCCCCTGAAAGCGAAAACTTGGCGGAAAGCTTGGGTAAGTAGTTTGTCCATAGATCATAATAGGGCAAAGTTCCGTTTATTAGATATTACGTAGTCTAATAAAGTTAAGCTTGCCTTAATAATTGCCTGCTTGTTTACATTTCTTT
>JAJTHC010000034.1 GCA_021299615.1 Vampirovibrionales bacterium | reverse complement strand
CTATTGGTTTTTACATTGCCCAAGTGACCCCGTAGGGTTTGTTCTTTAGAAACCGTCAATCCTTTGGAAGAACGTGCGTTGAGTTTAAATTCTTCCAGTGACGTTTCTTGATCGTCAGAAGGCACAAAAGACATAAAAATCTCGCTTTAATACGTCAATATAAAGTCAATATCGACCTTTTATGGTATACATGTTTCAGTATATCAAGTGTTATTTAGGGTAAACGTAAACAGACCCTCAAATAATATAGACGGTGGACTTTTAGAGAATTTAGAGATTGCTTATTTTTTTAAGCAAATCAGGGGCCTGCAAACGCGTCATGCGAGCATCCGCAAATGTATAGCTCACCCGTCCTGCTTTGTCTAGCACATAAATGGTGGGGTAAGCAATGTTGCCTCGGCTGACATTGGCGACGCCGAAATTGGAAATAATCGCTCGTTCAGGATCTGGCAACACAGGGAAACTCAAACCCGATTTACCTTGACGTTCTAAGGCATCAGGGTGCGTGTCTGCACTAATCGCCACCACATTATAATGTTTTTTCTTAAAGGCGTTTAAGTTTTTTTGAAACCCTTCGAGTTGAGCCGCACAAACGCTACAGAAGACCCCTTGATAAAAAATCAAGATCGTCCCTTCGCCTTTTTTCTGAAAGGCGTCGGTGTCAACTACGGATCCATTCACAGCTTGAGCCTTCACCCGTGGAGCAATCGACTCCTTCGGCAAGAGATAAAGCCCTTCAAAGCCACTGCCTTCCCCTTCAATACCCATCGCTTCTTCTTGAACAGGGGCGGGTGATTGTTCGACACGTGGCGAACCACCGAGTGAAAACAGGGCGATAATCAAGCCCCCCAGCATCCCAACAGCGAGCAATCCTGCGACGACCGATTTTACGTTTAACACTTTTGTACTCATGTTTAAATCCTTTTTGAAAACGGTTTGAAAAGATGCTCTTATTTTAGCAGATATTCTTGATTTTGGTCTTCCCCTAGCGAGTGGTGCTTAAGGCGGCCTTGGCAAATTGCATGGCAAGAGGCTCATCCGTTTCCAACAAACACTGCGGAGAACCCTCCCAATGAATCTTGCCCTTATTGAGCAAAATTACACGATCCGCCGTACGACAAATCGTCGAAATGGTGTGCGTCACCACCACTACCGCCGCCTGCAATTGACGGGTCAACACGTTCATGTAATCTTCTAAATCGTGCGACGCTACAGGATCCAACCCACTGGTCGGCTCGTCATACAAAATAATGCGAGGATTGCCAATAATCCCACGAGCAAAACTCACTCGTTTTTGCATGCCCCCACTCAATTCGCTGGGGAATTTGTCCGCCACATTTTGAAGCCCTACCATGTCGAGTTTTTCATGCACCAAGCGAGCAATTTCTTTATCAGGGAGACGTTTAAACTTTTTACGAGCCTCCTTCGCATCAGGTGGTTCCACTAGAGCAAAGGCGATATTGTCAAACACATTCATGGAATCAAACAACGCCGAATACTGAAAAATTAGCGTAAAATTCGGATCGTTCATCTCAATCGTGCCTTCAGTCGCCGTTTCAAGCCCAGCGATGCAATTCAACAAGGTGGATTTACCGCAGCCACTGGTGCCGATAATCGCCACCGTTTCATTGGCGTGAATGTCAAAGCTAATGTCGTTCAAAACCCAAGGGCCGTCTTCGCTGAAGCGTTTTTTGAGGTTTCGCACACGAATGAGCGATTCTTTTTTGGGATGAGATTTTGTGGCATCAATATCAATCATGGTGCATCCTGTTTCGTCATCCTGAACGCATGTGAAGGATCTGCCTAGACGGTTAGGGGGATCTTTCGCTTTGCTCAAGATGACGTGTTTTATTTTGAAAAGAACTCCTCTACTCTAACATAAAATAAGCTTATGGTATAATGAACGAATGAAACCCCAGATGCCCCCCCTCTCCCCAAAACCGTTCCTACGCTGGAGCTTGCTTGCTTTGGCGTTGCTCGGGGTTTTTTTGTTCTTCAAAAAAACGGAGCCTAGCACGTCCCACGTCTTGCCCTTCCCTACGGACAATGTCGTCACCCTCAACTTGGGAAAAGAACCCCCCACCCTCGATCCCTTGCGAAACACGGACAGCACCAGCGGAAGAGTCATCCACGAAATTATGCGAGGCTTGACGGATTTCGACAAGCAAGCCCAAATTGCCCCTGAACTTGCCCAGTCGTGGCAGGTTTCAGCGGATGGCTTAACGTATACGTTCACATTGCGTCCGCAAATCAAGTGGAGCGACGGCAAGCCCATTACGGCGAAAGATTTTGTCTATGCGTGGAAGCGAGTCCTCACCCAAAGCAACGGATCCGCCTATGCGTTTTTCTTGTTTTCCATTCACAATGCCGAAGCCTTTTATAACGGCACGATTAGCGACTTTTCACAAGTGGGGATTCGCACGCCCAACCCCCAAACCATTGAAATTCGCTTACGTCGTGCCAATGTGTTTTTCCCTGCGATGCTGGCGTTTCCTGTTGCTGTGCCGATCCGTGAAGACAACGTCAACGCTTACGGCAACCAGTTCACCGAAGCAGGGCATTACATCACCAACGGGCCGTTTTTGTTGAGTCAATGGCAGCATGACAGCCGAATTATCCTCAAGCCGAATTCCTATTATTGGGACGGTGAAGCATCTGAACGCCCTGATATTCAGTTTGAAATGATCCCCGATCAAAATACTGCCGTCACCCTTTTTGAGCAAGGCGTGCTAGATATGGCAGATTCTGGCACCGTGATTTCAAACTTTGAATACGCCCGTTACGCCAAAGATCCCCGAGCCAAAGAAGTGGGCATTAGCTTTATTCAGTACTTGGGCTTTAATGTGAAAAAAGCACCGTTTAACGAGCCTCGCATCCGCAAAGCCTTTTGTGAATGCGTGCAACGAGACTACTTTCCTTCGCTTTTAAAAAGTGGCGAAACCCCTTTAAATAGTTTTGTGACGCCGAACTTATTTGGCTACAACGCCAAACTTGGACATGCCACCCACACGGAAGATGCTCAACAGATATGGCAGGCTTATCTCAAGGCACATCCCGATACCAAAATCCCTGCGTTAACGTTTACCAATGATTACGGCGTGCGAAAAATCGGTGAGATTCTGCAATTTCAGTGGAAAGACGGCTTAGGGGTGAACATCCCCTTACGGACGCTCGATTGGAAAGTGTACTTGTCTCGTTTAGAGTACGATGCCCCTGCCTTGTTTTTGCTAACCTGGTTTGTCGATTACCCCGATGCCGACAGCTTTTTAGGTCTCTTCCACAGCAGTAACGGTAACAACCACACAGGCTGGACGTCCGCCCGTTACGATGCCTTGATTGAAAAAGCCGCCATGTTGCCCAACAGCCCCCAGCGTCAAGCCGTGTATGATGAGGCTCAACGTTTGTTGTTGATGCAAGACACGGTGATTTGTCCGCTCTTTACACGGCGTAAATTGTGGTTGAATCAGCCGTGGATAGAAGGCTTGAGTTTTAATAGTATGAATGACTTGGTGATTGAGGATGTTCGCTTGAAGCGAAAACCTTAATCGTTTAATTGGTATCACAAAATAATCTAGGCTCCTAGAATAGCCTACTGTACAGAAAATTCTAAACTTGGCTATAAGATTTTTTCGGGGACTAAACCATTGCGTTGTGAAAATAAAACCATGCCGTCCTCACTTTTTACTTAAATCCGCCAAATCTCATTTGCTAAACATTAAAATACTGTAAAAAACTACCCACAACACCCCGAAACTTCGGAAGCATCGGTGGGTTTACCTGCATAGTATACATTATTAAAGCACGCCATGCACGGCTGACTGTTGCCTGTTGCTGAAACCGCTTCTAACAAATCGGTCTTCGACAAATAACCGAGCGTGTCACTGCCTAGCCAAGTATTTAGAGCGTTTGTGTCCATTTGATTGGCGATGAGTTCAGATTCATTCGACATATCAATGCCGTAATAGCACGGATGCTTCACAGGCGGAGAACTCACCCGAAAGTGGATCTGATTTACGCCAGCATCTTTCAACATTTTCACGATGCGTTGGCTGGTATTGCCTCGCACAATGGAATCGTCAATCACCACCACGTTTTTGCCATTCAACAAGGACTT
>JAJTHC010000235.1 GCA_021299615.1 Vampirovibrionales bacterium | reverse complement strand
TTATAGTGTTTTAAAGAGTTTTCCGTACTTAGGCTAGACGAGGAGCCTAGATTATTTTGTGAAGAAGTGTAGATAGACCTACATGACTGAACAAAATAATCGTAGCGACAAAGTATAGACACTGTAGGGGAAATTATTTAAAATACTATATCAGCTCGGCTAGAAGTCCCTAGTGCTTGACTTTAAGCGTGGGGAAGAGAATGACATCTCGAATCGACGGCGAATTGGTGAGCAACATCACCAAGCGGTCGATCCCCAAGCCCAAGCCCCCTGTCGGAGGCAACCCGTAGCCCAAGGCATTCACGTAATCTTCATCCATGGGTTGAGCTTCTGAATCGCCCGATGCCCGCTCCTTCATTTGATCTTCAAAGCGAGCTTTTTGATCCAAGGGATCGCTCAACTCGCTAAAGGCGTTGGCAATTTCCCAGCTGTTGATATACGTTTCAAAACGCTCACTCAAACGTGGCTGGTGACGATGCACCTTCGACAAAGGCGAAATATCCCGAGGCAAATCAATTACATGCGTGGGCTGAATCAAGTGGGCTTCCACCTTTTCGGCAAAAACGGCTTCCACCACCTTGCCCCATGAATCGGTGGGTTCGACATAAATGCCTAAGTCGTGGGCTTTTTGGCGTGCCTCTTCTTCACTAAGTGGTAAAAAGTCCACACCGCTGTGTTCGGTGACCAAGTCCACCATCGAAGCACGCTTCCAAGGCCCGATGAAATCGAGGGTTTTGTCGCCATACTCGACTTTTAAATCACCGTGAATCGCCAAGCATGCTACTTGCACAAGGGTTTCCGTCAAGCTCATCATATCGTTGTAATCGCTGTACGCTTCATACAATTCAATGGAGGTGAACTCGGGGTTGTGGCGTGTGCTGATGCCTTCATTGCGGAAGCATCGGTTGATTTCATAGACTTTATCGCTCAAACCGCCTACAATCAAGCGTTTCAGGTAAAGCTCGGGAGCAATTCGCAAGTACATATCTTGATCCAAGCTATGGTGATGCGTCACAAAGGGATTCGCTGAGGCTCCCCCTGCAATGGGATGCAACATGGGCGTTTCCACTTCCATGTAGCCTTTATCGTCCAAATAACGACGCATCGCACTCACAATTTTGGATCGCTGGCGTAAGGTGTGACGGCTGTCTTCATTGACGATGAGATCCAAGTAACGCTGGCGGTAGCGGACTTCCACATCGGTTAAGCCGTGGTACTTTTCTGGCAACTGTAAGAGGGCTTTACACAGGACTTCAAAGCGTTTGACCCGTACGGAAAGTTCTCCACGAGGCGTACGGCGGATGCTACCTTCTACGCCGACCATGTCGCCGACATCCAGCAATTTCAAGATAGCCAGCAAGTCTTCATCGAGGCTTTCTTTATGGCAGAAGGCTTGGATTTTGCCTGAGGTGTCGTGCAAATCTAGAAACATCCCGTTATTGCGGATCGCCATAATGCGACCCGGCAAACGCACCACATCTTCGGTTTCCACGCCCGCTTCAAGGGCGTCGTACTGCGTGTGTAGGTCTTGATTGTAGTGGGTCCGTTGAAAGCGATAGGGGTAAGGTTCATGCCCTGCTTCAATCAGTGCATCACGTTTTTCAAGGCGTGTGGCGATCGTGTAATGGAGTTCATCTTCAAATAGGGACATCATAAAAACCTTTTTCTTGCAGGATACGTCTCCTTCATTTTCGCTAAAGCATACGAAAGGGTCAATGCTTTATTTCCTCATCTAAAAAAATGGTGAATTTCCGACACACGAAACCCTGATTTCCGACACACAAAACCCTCATTTTCGACACACGAAACCCTGATTTCCGACACACAAAACCCCGATTTTCGACACACGAAACCCCGATTTTCGACACACGAAACCCCGATTTTCGACACACAAAACCCTCGATTCTGACACATAAAACTCGATTTTTGACACACGCATTGAAGAGATTGTGAAGAATAAAACAGTGGCTCTGTCCCCTCTCCTAATTTTAGGAGAGGGAAGAGAACGTCTTTAGACGTTCGAGGGTGAGGTTAAACCACAAAGGGTATCTAGGGTTTAACCGCCCCCTAACCTGTCGAAGCTAAAGCTTCCCTTGGGAAAGAAAACCGTTGGTTTCCTCTCCCAACCTCTCCTTCCTAAAGGGGAATATTCACTTCGTGAATGAGAAGGTTGTTTACCCTCCTAAAATTAGGAGGGGGGGCAGGAGTCGAGCCACTCTTCTTCAGTATGACATTTTTTCAAGCCGTCGCCTAGTGCTTAAAACCCACTATATAGTGAGTCCACAAAGCGAGGGTCTTCGCATCCTTGACCTGTCCTTGGCGGAGGAGATCTTCAAACGCCTGTGGATTCAACACCTGCGTCAGAATCGCTTCATCATCCACTTGAGGCGGGGCTTCTTCGGCAAGTCTGCAATTTTTGGCGATATACAAGTAAATCCGCTCATCGCAAAACCCGGGTGCCGTGTAAATATAGCCAAAATCCTGCCAGTCGGCACTTTCGTAACCTGTTTCTTCCCACAATTCACGAACTGCGGTGACATCAGGGGCTTCGCCTTCGACATCCAACTTGCCAGCAGGGAACTCCCACAAGAACTCGCCTGTGGGGTAGCGAAATTGGCGAATCAGCAGTAAATCGCCGTTGGGTAAAATGGGTAAGACGCAGACGCCTCCGGGGTGTAGAACGACGTCTCGGGTGGCGGGATTGCCGTAGGCGGTGAGGATTTCATCCTGCACCGTCTGGATGACTTTGCCTGTGTGAATCAGCGTACGAGACTGTTGAATCTCTGGAGTATCGGTGGTGTTGGGCATGGTTTTTCCTAAGCTGTAAAAGTGGTTTTGTCCCCACTCCTAATTTTAGGAGGGGGTTAGGGGGCGGTTAAACTCACAAACGTAGCCTAGGGTTTAACCTCACCCTCGAACGTCTAAAGACGTTCTCTTCCCTCTCCTAAAATTAGGAGAGGGTATAATCAAATTTATTGTAACACAATGTAACAAGACAGGTGTTTACTAGCACATTTTCCGACTTTTTGGTGTTTATATAGATGTAAATGAGAAGGCATTCACAACGAAGAAGAACAAAGAAGGACAAGACTTCAAACGTTTAGATAGATTGTGAGAAGGGTTTAAATTCAGCGAAAATTATTTCGTCACCATAACCCATTCAAGCCCGATTGTATATAGTGTTCGATAGATAGAGACCACCGTGTTAGCTTTCTAATTCCTGTTGACTCAAGGCTAGCATATTCATTTTACTTCACAGACATGGGCATGAACGTGCTTCAACCATGTTCAAATCATCAAGGGGAAAAACCATGACATCTTTTGACAACAACTTTAACAATCCAGTAAACACCAATTTTGTGCGACCCACGCAAGCAACGCCTGCCCCTGTTACCAAAACGGTCGTAGAAAAGGCTCAAGTGCCTACCGCCATTCAAAACTTGGCTTCTTTAAGCAATATGGATGTCGTACAGTTTTCACCCCTTGCCGCAAGAGAAACCTTGCAACGGGCGAGATTCGCTGATTTTTCAAGCGAACAAGTTAAGGCTCGTGTCGCTGAATCGATGGGTAGCTTTTTAGATTCTCCTGTAAGCGAGATTCTTTCTGAAGAATTGCCTGAAGGCTTGAAAGACAACCCCAAATTTGCCGAAATTATGAGCGAAAAAGCCGTCGAATTCATTTAGAAAGTGGCGTCATCCTGAACATAGATGAAGGATCTACAACGACCACTACGCTTTTTTAATTCCAGATCATCTGTTTTTTGAATCCTATAAAAATAAAGATGACAGCTTTTTGATTTTGGTTTATAATACATTATAAAGTGATTCAGTTTGTAATGTATAGGATTATCCCCCACAAAAACGCCTTTAAAGGCTTTTTACACTCCCTTTATCATTGATTTATTTTCAGTGTTTGTGTTCTATTTTAATTCTGTTCATCACAAGCCCGTGTGCTTTGAAGCCGTCCATTTGGTGGATGCCAAAAAGCTTCCTTATCCTTCATGCTAAGGAATAAAGACGCTCGTGAATTTTACTTCACGTAAATTCATTAGATTTTGACTACAATTGAGATAGGATTGTGACACTCATGCTTAATTCCCTTGATGAACTCGACACACCCGAAGAAGTGACCCGTTCTGAACGCATTTTAATTGTGGACGATGAAGTCAGTATTCGTCGCATTTTAGAAACTCGTTTTAAAATGTTGGGCTTTGACACCGCTTCTGCTGGTGATGGCGAAGAAGCCTTGAGCATGTTTGAAAAGTTCAATCCTGATATTATCGTCTTGGATATTATGATGCCTAAAATCGATGGATACGGCGTGACCAAGCACATTCGTAGCACGAGCGACACACCCATTATCCTGCTCACCGCCTTGGGCGATGTGGCTGAACGCATTACGGGGCTTGAGCTTGGGGCGGATGATTACGTCGTCAAACCCTTTAGCCCCAAAGAGCTTGAAGCTCGGGTGAAGACGATTTTGCGTCGAGTCAATGCAGGGTCTACCTTTGCTCATTCAGGTGAAAGTATCAGTAAAAATGGAGTCCACACAGAATTAAGTAACGGCAATGGAAACGGTAGTGCCAGCATGGGTTTAGTGACCATTGCAGGCGTGAAAATTGACTTTGTGAAACGTCAAGTGTTTCGTCAAAATGAACGCATTCGCTTGACTGGCATGGAGTTTTGCTTGTTGGAATTGCTCGCATCGAACTCTGGGCAACCCTTTAGCCGTGGGGATATTCTTCAACATGTGTGGAATTATCCGTCGGATCAACGCATCGACACACGAGTGGTGGACGTTCATGTGAGCCGTTTACGTGAAAAGCTGGAGTTGGACAAGGCGAATCCTGAGCTAATTTTAACGGCTCGTGGGATTGGCTACATGTTTCAGAAATTGTAATTCTGTGCTACAATAAAAGCGTTACTTATTTTAATGCTTGTGAAGGAAATTATTATGGCAAAAGCACGTCAAGGTGCGGATAAAATCCAGCTCCTCATTTATCCCTTTGTTTTTATGGCGGTTTTGGTCTTGTTTTTTGCCTTGGTGTGGGCGTTTGTGACCTATGTCGCTCCTTTGTTCGCTTAATCGTATTTATGGAAGGTTCTGCGAAAGTCACCTAAAAAGACAAGCCGTCATGTTGACCCTGAGGCTTCCGAGGGGGAAACACCTCCCAAAATGGAAACTGAAAGAGTCTAGGGAGATCCTTCGTTTCACTCAGGATGACGATTCCCCCTTTGTAGAGATTTCTTAGTTTCCACCTTAAATAACGATCTAAAGAAAGCGTGTGACCATGTCCATTTCGGTTCTGAAATATCTCGGCTTAAAAGACGTCCTAAAAGCCTTCTATCGTGAAGCGTGGTTGCCCCTTTATACCACCTTCACCCAACGAGAAAAGATTTTAAGCTGGTTTAGTCTAATTGCCTTACTGCTTTCAATTTTCAAAAGTCCCAAATGGTTTTGGTTCGCCTTGGGCTTGATTTTAGGCGGAAAAGCCCTCAAGCGTCATGCCACCCCTGAAAATTGGGAAACTTATGTAAAGCCTTCTGCTAAACGAGGCGTGCTTTTTTTCTTGGACAAATACCTCTAAATGACGCCTGCTTCAGATGCAACGCATTTGCGAAAAACGCTCAAAGACGGCTCCTTTAGCTTGGTGGACGTTGAACTGAACGAGACCTATCACAATTGGGCGGGGGCGTTTACCGAAGCCATTGGGCATTATGCCCAGCCTGCGTTGGCACGACTAGAAACAAGCACATCCCCCTTGGAGCATCTACGCCTTTGGGATGTCTGCTTCGGTTTGGGATACAACAGCTTTGCCTTCATTCAAGCCGTGCTAGCGTCTCCTTTGCTTGGAGCGTTCAAGTCGCTTGAGATTCAGGCGGTTGAAATCGACGGGAGCTTGGCTCCGTTGTGGCAAGAAGTTTTGGCACAGGCTCATTTTACGAATTTGACGCAAGCGTTTCATATCGAGCAAGTGAAAACAACCTTTGGCTACGTGCTTTCTTTCCAGGCGAAAGAGGCGACGTCGCCATTGCCACAAATCACGATGCACATCCACATAGCGGATGCCTTAGCGATCTTGCCTCAATGGGTGACGGAAGCTAAGCCGTCGGTGGATATTATTTTCCACGATGCCTTTTCGCCTAGTAAGGTGCCTCATTTATGGTCAAGCGACGTGTTCACGCTTTATGCGTCGGTGTTAGACTCGAATCATGGGGGGATTTTGACGTATTCGTTGGCTCGTTCGGTGAAAACGGCGGTGGAAGCATCGGGGTTGACTTGGCGGAAGCTTCCCCCTCTTGGTTGGAAAAAAGGGGCGATGTTAATTTTTCATCGTTAAAGCAGGCTCGACGGTGGGGCATCTTTCGGATCTTTAGGCTTGTCTTTTTTTTGAGACTCTCGCCATTTTAGCCAGTGAGCGGAAGGCGGATTGACGCCTGTAGAACTGGGTTTATCGTCTTTTTTTGGACGTTTAAAAGGAAGATCCCGAGCATCCAAGCGTTGGACGGAAACCTTGATTTGAGGTTTAAAGACGATCATCACCGTTAAAATAATCATAAACCACAACAAAACGCCCTGAAACAGCGAAATAGAAACCCCATGAAAAACACTATAAATAAGGGCGTTCCACAAAACGGTACATAGCACGCTTGGCAATACCAGCATAATGAGCAAGGTCATTAGCAGGCTTAATAGACTTAAAAGCAAACCAAGTACAGCGGGAAACATAGTGAAAATCCTTCATTTCTTTTTTCTAATGGCACTATATCACAAAGAAAGTAAACGGCGAAGGGTCTACGCAATTTTTTAAGAAAAGGTTTTTAGATAACGTTTTATAGTGTTTTAAAGAGTTTTCCGTAC
>JAJTHC010000108.1 GCA_021299615.1 Vampirovibrionales bacterium | reverse complement strand
ACTTGCACCGCCAACCCAAAACATGGACGATCAGCTTTTATCAAGCCCCTGCCTTATTTTGGCTCCCTTTTGTGTGGAGTGAGGGAGGCGATTTTTTCAAAAACCAAACGCTTAAACTCAACGATCCAGCCATCCAAGCACTAGCGGATTACAAAGCCTTACGCCAGCATCCGCACCTAGCCCCCGATCGCCAAGAAATCGGCAATACCACCATGAGCGATCTTTTCTTGCAAGGACGACTCCTCTTCTTCTTGAGCGGTCGTTGGAGCGTCCCCTTTCTTCGAGAAAAAGCAGGGTTTCAGTGGGATGTACTCCCCTTCCCCCAAGGCAAGGCAGGTTCTCTTGTGGGGATTGATTCTACAGGCTATGCGGTGAGTCGCCTTAGTCCATACCTTAAAGACGCTCAAGCGTTGACTCGCTTTTTAAGCCGTGCGGATTCTCAAAAGGCTTGGATGCATTCAGGTTTGATCGTCCCTGCTCGCCAAGCACTCGCCACCAGCGATGCCTTCTTACAACGAGGGAAATCCCCCCAGCACGCCGACTATTTTATCACGGCGATGTCCACAGGCGTGCCGAGTGCTTACCCCAAAAACTGGACGAGCCTTGGTCAATCGCTTAATTCCGCTACGGACGCCTATTTCAATACACCTGATTTAAGTTTGCAACAAGCACTCAAGGATGCTCAATTCAAGGGAGCCATGCCTGATGCGTCTTAATGCTCGCCTTAATTTTAACCGCTGGATGCCTGCATTTTTTCTTGTGCCTGTTGTGCTTGGACTGTTTTGCTTGAATTACATCCCTAGTTTTTACGCCTTTTATTTAAGCTTTCAGCACTGGAATCTTTTGGAGGCTCCGCAGTGGGTGGGGCTAGAAAACTATCACCAGCTTTTGGCATCGCCAGCGTTTTACCAAACGATTCGTCAAACCGCTTGGTATGTAGGGGGCGTGGTGATTTTTGAACTGCTATTTTCGCTTGTGATTGCAACAGCCTTGCATCGTATGACTCGTGGCAAGCGGATCTTTCAAGTCTTGGCGTTCTTGCCTTATGTCACGCCTGCCATGGCGGCAAGTCTGATTTTTATGTGGATTTTTCAACCTGAACAAGGCTTACTCAATAGTAGCCTGCAAGCCGTGGGCTTACTTAAAAGCCCCATTGCGTGGCTCTTTACGCCGAATACGGCGTTGGTCGCCGTGATGAGCTTGGAAGTGTGGAAGGCGACAGGCTATAATATGCTCTTGATTTTGGGGGCGTTGCAAGCCTTGCCCAAGCATATCGACGAAGCGGCGACACTAGACGGAGCGTCTGGTTTGCGAAAATGGTGGTGGGTGACGCTTCCACAACTCATGCCAACGGTTGTACTGGTCGGCATGATGACCACGATTCATGCCTTGCAAGCCTTTGACGCCATTTACCTGCTGACCCAAGGCGGACCGAATCGAGCCACCACGGTTTTGGCGTATGCCTTGTATGAAACGGCGTTTCAGCGTTTTGAAATCGGGCAAGCCACGGCGTTAGGCTTTATTATTTTCACTATTATCGCCGTTTTGACCTTAATGCAATGGAAGATGGGTCAACGAAAAGCGGTATAGAAAGCTCTACGAAAGGCGTTTGTGGGAAGGGAGTTGCCACAAAACGCTCGCAATGACAGTGTGTTTTCTGAGTTTCGCAGAGCTTTCTATAGAGGAGTCCACCTATTCGCTCCTCCACATGATGTAATTTATTCAAGAAGTCGAGTCAACAGTAACTCCACTTGTTAAAGTAATGATGCTGAAGGTTTTGCTTAGGCATCACCTTATAAGGAAAGAAGAGTTCGTTTGCTTACACCCCCTTGTAAGAACGACGCTCGGCGTTCATGCCTTATACAGCACATAAAGATGAACGCTCTAGTGTGATTGCAGAGAGAGGGATGCCTTAAAACAACATCCCCTTTTTTTATGTGTGTTTTTCTGAAAATTGGCTTTTTCATGTACAATAAAGACTATGATGACTTTAAAAACAAACGAACCCACACCCAACACCCCGACCGTCCCTGTTTTGATCGTGGGAGCAGGACTCGCAGGCTTGGCGTGTGCCAAAACCTTGCAACGTCACGGCGTGCCGTTTTTAATCGTCGAAGCCGACGGAGCCGTGGGTGGACGAGTGCAAAGTGATGTGCATCACGGCTTTACGCTGGACAGGGGCTTTCAAGCCTTCAACACCGCTTACGAAGAAGCTCGCCATTTTTTAGATTTCAAAGCACTAAACTTGCAAGCTTTTTACGCAGGAGCCGTCATCCGCCACAACGGAGCCTTTCACCAAGTCGGCGACCCCTTTCGAGACCTTCGCCAATTGTTTACAGGGCTTTTTTCATCGATCGGTACGTTGAAGGACAAGCTACTTACCTTGAAGCTGTCACTTTACGCCAAAGGCTTAGACGAATCCGCTATTTTTCAAATGCCTGAACAGCCCACGCTGTCGTTTTTGCAAGACTACGGCTTTAGCGAAACCTATATCCAACAGTTTTTCAAACCCTTTTACGGCGGCGTTTTCTTAGAAAATACGCTCAAGACCAGCGTACGAAAGTTTCTGTATACCTTCAAATGCTTTGCACACGGAAGCGTCACCCTTCCCCAAGCAGGGATGCACGCCATCCCCCAGCAATTGTCGCAATCGTTTGGCTCTCATGAACTGTGGCTGAACCGATCGGTCGTCGAGCTTAGCCCCTTTGACATCCAAGCCCCTGCCCCACGCACCGTCACCTTGTCAGATGGCTCTGAAATTCTCGCTAATTTTGTCATTTTTGCCACGCCCTTAGCCGAAACTTTTCACTTATTGGGTGAATCTTTGGATGTTCCCCAAAATGCCACGGTGAACCTGTATTTTTCCTTTGAAGGCAGGCTCCCGAAAGGACTCGTGGGCGACGCCCTTTATTTAAATGGTGAAGGCACAGGCATCATACAACACCTTTGCTTTATTTCAGAAGTGGCTTCGGATTATGCCCCTCGTGGCAAGCACTTGCTAAGCGTCACATTAAATAATGTGACCTTAAAAGAAACCGCGTTTGAAACCGCCTCCCAACGAGACGCTCAAGTCCGCCACGAGCTGCACGCATGGTTTGGCGATAGCGTAAAAAACTGGGTGAAGGAAGCCGAATACGTCATTCCCCATGCCTTGTCTGAATCTACCTTGCTGTACGGCGAAAACGCCCCCCACATTCAAGCGAGCATCCACCGCCTGCAAGCGAAATGGAACATCCTACTCGCCAGCGATGCCCTCGATTCAGGCTCCATTAACGGAGCCTTACGTGCTGGACGCCTCACCGCCTTACAACTCCTCGAACACCTTAGCCCCCACACAAAGGAATCCCACGCATGAGCCTTATTGCAAGCTTAACCGCATCCTTACCACTTTATCAGGTCACGATTGCCGCCTTGTTGATTCAAAGCTTCGCCACCTTTGCGATGACGGGCTTAATTTGGCTGATTCAAGGCGTGCATTATCCGCTTTTGGCGAAAATTGGGGCTGGTGAGTTCACCGAATACGTCCACCTGCATGCCAAGGATATCACCTATATCGTCGGGCCTTTGATGCTGGTGGAAGTCGCTACAGCACTGGCTTGCTTGTATTGGGGCAAAGAACTCGGCGTGCCTGCGTGGATGCTCTGGGGCGGATTAGCCCTGCTCTTCATTATTTGGGGAGCCACCGCCTTTTTGTCGGTTCCTTGCCACGATGCCCTTTCACGAGGCTACGACCTTAACGTGATTCATCGTTTAGTGGACAGTAACTGGGTTCGCACCGTAGCGTGGACGCTTCGAAGTGGGCTTTTATTGTGGACGCTTTGGTTGATTTTAAGTAAGAAGGTGGGGACTTAATAATGGTTTTTCTGCTTGATTTTAACGCTGGTCGTCGTCAGAGACTTTTGCTCCGCCAAAAGTCTCCAACACCTCTAAAGGCGGTTCAAGGAGGGGAAAGGGAAGACGTATTGCGTTTCTCCTCCCTCATTTTCCCCTCCTTGAAAATCCTCCCCTTTTTGCGTCGAAAAAGTCACAGACTTTTTCTCTTGGGAAAGAAAACCGTTGGTTTCCTCTCCCAACCTCTCCTTCCTAAAGGAGTAATT
>JAJTHC010000040.1 GCA_021299615.1 Vampirovibrionales bacterium | reverse complement strand
TGTAATATTGTGGTTCTGTGAAGGTCGGTTGACTTGTTCCTCCTTCCTAAAAGTGAAGATTCACTTCGTGAATAATACCATTTAAACGCTTTAATAGCGTCTGGCGTCTTCGTTGTCACTCGGGTTCTCGATGTGCTTATGTTAAGGTTCTTTCGGAAAAAAATTCAAAACAAGAGCGTCGTGATCTTGTGGAAGTGTATTCTGGTTTTTAATTGAGGCTTTAAGAAAAATGTATTGCCGTTTGCGTGTTTTTTTGTTAGGATTGTGGGTGCTAAGGGTTTTAGCAGTTAACTTTTAAGGAACACTTATTATGACAGCAGTAATGTCTACACCTAGTTCTGTTTTAGACAGTCTAAATCTTTCCACAGGAAAGAAAGTGCGTTTGCAACGTTTGATGTACCAATTCGGACCTGGTAACGGCAAATTGATGATTTTGCCCATCGATCAAGGTCTTGAGCATGGTCCTGTTGATTTCTTTGATGACAACAACAACGTTATGGCGTGTGCCGACCCTGAATTTCAGTACAAACTCGCCATGGCTGGTGGGTTTTCCGCCATTGCCTTGCAAATCGGTTTGGCTGAAAAATACTATCACCAATACGCTGGCAAAGTGCCTTTGGTATTGAAATTGAACGGCAAAACCTGCATTCCTTCTGACGATGAAGCCTTTTCACCCTTGAACGCCACCGTTGAAGACGCCGTTCGCTTAGGGGCTGATGCTGTTGGTTACACCTTGTTCGTGGGTTCACCTCGTCAAGATGAAGACTTGGCTCAATTCCGTGAAGTGCGTCGTGAAGCTGAAAAATACGGCATGCCGATTATTATGTGGGCTTACCCTCGTGGTAAAGACATCGACAAAAAAGGTGGCAAAAACAGCTTGTACGCCGTTCAATACGCTGCTCGTGTAGGGGCTGAACTCGGGGCAGACATCGTGAAAGTCAACTACCCTGAAATTTCTGAAGCAAAACGATCCACCTATCCTTCTCCTTACAACGAATTGCAGTACACTGCTTTAGAAGCGGCTCAATCTGTTGTCAACGCTGCGGGTAGCAAAACGAAAGTTATTTTCTCTGGCGGATCCAAAGTCAGCCATGATGAATTGTACGGCAACGTGCATACCGCATTCCAATCTGGTGCGATCGGCTTGATTTTCGGACGCAACATGTGGCAGCGTCCTATGGATGAAGCTGTTGATATTACCAAAAACGTCCATGAGATTTTTGGTCAATACTAGGTTTATTTTTTAAATCCATCGCAGGCTTGAAAGAAATTTCAAGCCTGTGTAGATTTTATTTATGAATTGAGAGACAAAGATGACTTACGCACTTAAAGATTTATTGACTTTTCTAAAAGCCGAAGCCCCCGAACTCGCTCCACGATCACTCCATTCAGGGACGACACTCGGCAATACCACCTTTTGCAATGTGGTTTCTAATACCCGAAACGTCCAAGCAGGGAGCCTCTTTTTCGCCCTCGTCGGTAGTCATGCCGATGCCCACCAGTTCATCCCCAAAGCCTTAGAAGCAGGAGCCTCCGTCGTATTCGTCCAAGCAGGACGCTACACCGTCACAGGCGAAGAATCCGCCGCCGTCGTACAAGTCAACAATACCACCGAAGCCTTTGCCTTTGCGTCTGCTTTTGTGCAAGGCGTGCCAGCCAAAAACCTCCAGTGCGTAGGCGTTACAGGCACAAACGGCAAAACCACCGTCACCCATTTGATTGAGCAATTGCTCAAAGCGTCGGGCAAATCGGTTGGACTCATCGGCACCTTAGGCGTGCGTCATAGTAATACGGATGCTGTCGAAAAAAACGACGATCACTTTGTGGACACAGGGCATACCACACCACTCGCCGATGCCTTACAGGTTCACTTGGCGGAAATGAAAGCAGACGGCATTGAATCCGTGGTGATGGAAGTGAGTTCTCACGCCCTCGACCAATACCGCACCGCCACCGTGGATTTTGAAGTCGGCGTCGTCACCAACCTGACGCAAGACCACCTCGATTATCACATTACCATGGAAAAATATGCTGAAGCAAAAGCCCAGCTTTTCAAGCGTATGGCTCAAGGCAAGCCCACGACGAGTAAAACGGCGGTCATCAACGTGGATGATGCGTGGCAGCAAACCTTTGTCGATGCTTGCCCTAACGGCGTGAAGATCTTGCGTTTTGGCATTCACAACCCTACCGCCAACATTCGAGCCAAAAACGTTCGCTTTACGATTGAAGGCTCTTCGTTTGAGGTGGAAACACCGATCGGCAATGCGTCGCTTCATATTAAGCTTGCTGGAGAGTTCAGCGTTTATAACGCCCTCGCAGCGATCGGAGCAGGCATCGGCTTGGGGCTTGACTTAGCACTGATCGTCAAAACCCTTGAAGCCCAAGCAGGTGTGCATGGACGCTTTGAAGTCATCCACCAAAACCCTTATGTCATTGTCGATTATGCCCACACGCCTGACGGATTAGACAACGTGTTGAAATCCGCCAAAGCCGTTCTGCCCCAAGGGGGGGAGCTGATTGCCGTCTTTGGATGCGGTGGCGATCGGGATGCGACCAAGCGTCCGAAAATGGCGGGTATTGCTGAAAAATGGGCAGATAAAGTCGTCGTCACCAGTGACAACCCCCGCAGTGAAGACCCTGAACAAATCATCGCCGATATTTTAACAGGCTTGCAGGATGTATCGCCTGAAAAAATCAAGGTCATTAGTGACCGTGCCACCGCTATTGCAACCGCGCTAGACTGGGCGAATCCGCAGGATATTGTGGTTTTGGCAGGCAAGGGGCATGAAACCTATCAGATTTTAGCGACAGGCACCATTGATTTTGACGATACCAAAGTGGCGTTGGCTCACTTGAAAACACGGGTTTAGACTATGCACCCTATTTTATTTCAGTTTAGCAATTTTACCTTGTATAGCTATGGGCTTCTGGTGGCATTAGGTATGCTTTCAGGCACGGCACTGATTGCGTGGCAACTCAAACGGCGTGTGGGGACTTACGACTTTTTGCCGTCGTGGATTTTGGTCATCATGCTTTCAGCCTTAGTCGGCTCAAGAAGCTTAAGTGCGATTTATCACCCTGAACTTTTTTGGGCGAATCCCCTTAATTTCATCTTTAGTTCGGGTGGATTGGTGCTGTATGGAGGCTTTTTCGGTGGACTTTTGGCGTTTTATCTACTCGCCAGACGATCGCCGTATTCGATCGTCACCTTGGCGGATGCCTTTGCACCAGGGGTCTTACTCGGTGTCGCTTTGGGACGCATCGGCTGTTTTTTGGCAGGCTGTTGCTACGGCACGCCTTGTGCAATCGATGCCCTTGCGGTGCATTACCCCAGTCATCATGCGACGTTTGGTTTGGGCGTGCATGCCGTGCAATTGTACGAAACCTTCGGGCTTTTAGCACTGGTGGCATGGATGTTGCCCTTTTCCCAAAAGCGAATTTGGAAGGGCTTTAATATCAGTCTCTTTTTCTTTGGCTACGGGCTATTACGCTTTTTGATGGAAACGCTAAGGGGGGACAAGATTTTGATTGACGGGCAACTTTCGGTATCGCAATGGTTTAGTTTGTTGGCGGTGGCGATTGGCTTGCTCTTGTGGATGCGGAGTCATCGGGAAATGAACGCCTCGATCGAATAGCGTCTTTGTTGTCGCTCGGGTTCTCGATGTGCTTATGGTCGTCTCTGTACACCTCGCCCATCTGCGAGTCTAGGCTCCTAGAATCCACCTATACGCTTTTCAATCAAGAAGTATCGGAAGCTGTACTTGATGTTTGAACTGTCTTAGGGTAGAATAAAAAAGATATGTTGCCGTTCTCTCTATTTCGCATTTTTTTTCAGGGATGCGGTTTTATGCGAGTACGTCTCCTTTTATGCTTACGGTGTGTTATTACTTGTGTTTTTTAATTATTTTGGAGTTCTCTCTTGCCCCAGCCTTTTGATTCCCAACAAATCAATAAAGCACTTGCTTGGGCGAAAACGCCTTTTTCATCTAAGCATTGGCAAAGCTTCCTTTTAGACTGGGGGGGAGTAGGCAAGTTTAACATTTTTAATGCGAAAAGCTTGCTGTTTTTAGCTACTTCGGGGATGCTCGTGCGTTTTGTTGGCATCGGTGGCACACGATGCGTCGTGGACTGGAACGATAAATCCAAAGATGACGAAACCCGTCGTCGTCAAACGGCGGAACGTATCTTTATTGAAGTGGGTGGTACGTTCATTGCGACCTATGTCGCCCTTCAAGGCATGATGGATTTAAGCGGGAAAGGGATGGTGCTGGCGAGTCAATTACTGAACAAGCACCATGGTTTAAGTCCTACGGTCTTACTTGAAAAAGCCCATGCTTTAAAAAAAATCGGTAAAATGAACGATGATCAAATCCATAAAATGACGCAAGGTATTATGGAATTGACCGAACGTAAAAACCCTTATTCCTTTGGCTTGAATGCCCCTGAGTTGAATGTGCTAGGCAAGTGGAAGGCGTCTGACTTTGCGGCAAAAATGGAAGAAAAAGGCTTGGGCGACTTTTATAAATCTCATAAAAATCAAGAGGGCTTTGTCACCTTTAAGGGCTTGCTCAATGAAAATAATCATGTCGACAATTACTTTGCTCGAGTCAATTCGGCTGGACTTGTCACCGCCGTTGGAGCCACCTTATTTAGTGCTTGGTTAAGTGGAGGGCCCATTCAACGTGCCAATGATTTAGTGTTTCGCCCTTGGTACTTGGAACGGCTTAGACGTAAAAAGCACGAAGCTGAATTAAAGGGCAAACCCTTTGACGCTAATTTGCATCAACGTCAAACGCTCTCTCGTGGAGGGGGGGAAACACAAGAACCTGTTGCTAAGTTTAAGCCAACTTTAGAGCATCCCTTAAGACAAGCACATCAACGCATTTCGTTGTGGTCGGGAAGGGGGAGCTAAACAATGAGTGCGTTCCCCAAAGAGTCTATTTTTAAAGGGCAATTTAGCTCGCCAGATGCTCAGAAGGCGTGGTTGGCTGAGGCGTTGAAGCGTCCCAGTATGCCTGATTCTTCAAAGACAGCATCGGATTTTGGCAAAGGTTTGAGTCCATTCCCTCAAAACCTGTTGACGGCAACAGGCGATACCTTTAAAGCGATGGCAGGCATCGGTAAGATTGCTGAATCGTCCGAACTACGACATGCCTTAGGAGATGTCACACATAACATTGCGGTAACACTCACCCAAGATACAGGCTCACTCAAGAAAAACGCTGCCTTGATTGCCACCTTGATCCATGTGTTGATGCGTGTTAAGGAAGCCTATGACAGTTCCAACGCTGAAACAAAGGATCCCAAAGAACGCGAATACAATCAAGAACAATCGGCAATGACTTATTTTAGAGAACTCATTGGTTTTACGACGGGTTTTGTATTACTCAAACGATTACAAGGTATTTTTGAAAAGCAAATTACGAAACATCATCAATATCAGGAACAAAAGTTTGGCGGAGCCAGTATTTCGCAGAACATTAAAAATGCTGTAGGTTTACTAAACGGGAATGTGAAGCCTAGCGATATTAAGCGTATCCCCAATGCCTTAGTCACCGAAACCGCCTTGCATCGTATGCACGCCAATCCTGTTAACTTAGGCTTAGCACAAATCGGATACGCCTTAAATAACCCCAAACTCGAAACGGATTCTTTACTTTCAACGAAGTTTTGGAAGCGTGCATGGAATATGAAGTTTGGAAAAGAAGCTGAAACGCTGGTGCGTGAAGCTGTTCAAAAAAAGGCGAATCCGCAAGATATGGCGGAACTGACGCAACGTTTGTTGAAATACGAAAAAGACGGGCTAAAACTGGTACAAAAACAAGTGCCAGTGTACCTAGGGCTGATTCCGAGCATCTTGATTAGTGGCTTTGGCATTGAGTATGCGTCCTTACACTACGGACCTTTAGTGAAAAAGAACATGCTTACGATAATGAGAGCATTACACGTGATTCCTCAAGAAAATCCAGACAAAAAAGCTACGACTAAGACTGGTAAATAAAAGGTGGAAGTTTGGCTTCAGGACGCTGATAGATTGCGGCATTGTTACGACTTTCATAGACCCTCACCGCTGCCAAGTCAACCCCTGAAGGCAGAACGGCATCCAGCGTCTGAAAAAAGACGAAGGCGATATTTTCCGCCGTCGTAATGACACCCTTAAATAAGATCGTGTCCTTGTCTAAAAAAACGTGATCCACCTCATCTAACAGATGCGTTTCTACCAGTTTGTCGAGTTCGACCAGATCCATGAGCATCTGTGTTTGGGGATTTATTTCGCCTTCTAAATACAGTTCAAACTCATAATTATGCCCATGCCCGTTGGCATTATTGCATTGTAGAAAAACCGCCTTGTTTTCAGCGTCACTCAAGTGAGGCGAATGCAAGCGATGAGCCGCCGCAAAGTGGTAACGTCGCTTAAACAATAGCATGGCGACTCGTCCCTGTTACATCGTGAGCATAGCCTGCTTCATCGTCGATCGAGTCCCAAAAGACCTTCGCTTCGTGGATCCCGTTTACAGGTGTGCCGTCATAAAGTACCGCCAGTTCACGGCTTTCACGGATTTCAATCCACGCCAACTGCAAGTTGGCTTCTGCTAAAGCACGTTGCAAGCGTCGATAAATATAGACGCTTAAGGCTTCAAGGGTGGGTTGATTGTCTTGAAAAAAAGGCACTTGGCGGTTTAGGCATCTGAAATCAAGGGGGTGAATGACGGTGCTTTCCATAAGGCTTTTTACTTCTTTAAGATTCATTACCATGCCTGTTTGAACGTCCACTTCGCCTGAAATCGCCACAATGAGTTCATAATTATGCCCATGCCCAAAGCGATTCGCTGTGACCCCAAAGGCTCGGACGTTTTCGTCATAGCTCCATTCGTTTACCCAAAAATAGTGAGACGACGAAAAATCGGCACGACGTTGAATGGTAATGGTGGCAGACGTTGGCATAATGGATCCTTTTTGGGATTTAGACGAGTGTATTATCTTTACTCCTAATTCATTGTAAAGTAAGCTCTCTCAAAAGAAAAGAGATTTTATAGATATGCCTTATTATGCCCTTGCCGAGCCAATGCTTGCGGCGATTCAGGGGTGATGAGGTTGTTTTGGGTGGGGTCGTCCCACACGGCGTGGTGAAGGTCTGTCATGGGGGGCGTTTCCTTATGGCTTTATTATAGGGAAAGTCTCCTAGTTTAGGCAAATCGCTCCCTTGTGTGGGGGACTTGAGGGGCTAGAATAGTGAAAGCACAAAAAAGAAGCCGTCGGTTTTTATGCTTAAAGGTATATGACACACGAAGGGAATGAAATGTCTAGCGATTCGCTCAATTTGGCTCAAAATCTGGCGTATACGGCGTTGCAGAAACCGCCTTCTGCTGTCACACCTAACGTTTCTCATCCTGCTACAGTGTCGCAAGCACCGCATTCGCCAACACAGCCCCAAAAGAAGCAAACGCCCTTTCCTATTTTACCTATTTTAGCAGGAGCGGTCGCTGTTGTGAGCGGTGCGTTGTTTTTCTTGTATCAACGAGGCAAACATGTGGAAAGCCTCGAACGCAAGGCAAAGCCATTGGTTGAAAAGCTTGATCAAGTGGTTGAAGACGTGAAGGAAGACGTCCTCCCAAAAAAGGATGGCGGATCCAAGTCAAAACATAGATCTTCCACAACACAACACAACACAACACAACCACAACCACAGCCACAACCACAGCCTAAACCACAGCCACAACCACAACCACAGCCAAAATCTAAGAAAAAGCGTGGTATTAATTGGGGAGTTTTAACAAGCTTATGGGTTACCTTACCTATTAGCTTTACAGGACTTGGAGCCGTTGCCGATCAAGTCGCCCATAAGGGACAAATAAATCAATTTTTAAAAACAGAAGTTACAACTCTCATTGAGGGGATGAGTGATACTCAGACACCTTTTGTCAAACTTTATTCAGCGGATAAAAAAATTAATTATTCAAACGTTTTACAAAAAACCCAAGCAGAAATTAAAAATTATCCTTTTAAAGATAAAGAAAAAGTCACTAAGCATTTAGGGGCGTCTCTATTTAGAATGTTTGAAACGCAAGCTCGATATAACTCACAATATGCTTCTATTGCTCCTGTAAAAGTAAAAACAGCTGTCATTGGTAATGAATTAGAATCCGTTATTGCGGCAATAGCCGCAAGTAAGAATGGTAGCGTGCCTGTTGTTTTAATTCGACAAGAAGCTCCAGATGTCAAACTCGGCGGATTGATCACTAATTCAGGACAAACCCATTTAGATCGAGATTTTAATTTTCAACGACTAAAAGAGAAGGCTCCAGGCTTGTATCACGAGATTATTAGCCAAGCTGGTACAAGCGACTTTGGAGTAGATATTGACCCAAAAAAACTAGAAAGCGTTCTAGAAGCGTATATCAAAAAACATAATATTGTTCTTGTTAATGGAGAAAAAGATTTGGCTCTGTCTTTTAATCCCAATTACACGAGAATTTTAAACGTTGGCGTAGATTCTCAAGGTAAAAAACAAAATTTTTCAGTCATACATGTAATTGATACTTCACCGAAGGGTTCGGTTTTTGAGCGTTCTGGTCATTGGGATTATGGCACCTTAAAAGATTTAGAAAACTATGGAACAACACTTAGAAAACAAGGTAATGATAGCGGTTTACTTGCCGTAAGTGCAATCCCTAAAATCAACATTAGTTATGGCGATTTAGATACGTTGGATTTACGTCTTAGAAAGCAAGGTGTTAGCTTTAAAGGTGTTTCATCTACAGTGAAATTTGAAGATTTAGCCCCCGAAGTGAATGCAAGTGAAAAGGATAGCCAAAAATCCCATTTAGTAGGTAAGGCTATTGGAAGTGACTTTGTAAAATGGATGTATACTAATCACCCCAAAGAGGCTGGACGGTTGAAACTTTCTAATATTGAAGGAAGTCATACGTCTATTCAGGGTTTTAATCTTTCAGAAGTCGAGGGTGGGAAATTAAATTTTAATGGTATTTTATTTCTACCCGACTCAATTCAAGAATTAACGTCATGGAATAATAAGCCTAATGCTGAAATGCTTTCTTTATTAAATCGATTCAAAGAATACTTAAACCTACAAACAAAGAAAAATTTAAATTTAGAAACGCCTAAACAACTCTATGTTAGAGAATTCGGGAGCCATTTTGCGACAAGTCAGCCCGTGACGCTACAATCTATAGCTCAACCCAATAACAGTGATATATTTACTTCCTTTCAATATGCGAATGATTTTAGAGGACAATATCCTAAAGAGATAATGAGAGGTCTAGCAGATGAATCTTTTAATGTACTCAAGCCTGTTTTACAGTTAGACCTAAACCAAGGACTTAGTCCATGTATAGATAATTTAATGGGGGTAAGTCAATCTATTGGTTCAACACCTAGTAGTCAAGGAATCTATAGAATCCAACAAAACTTGTCATATAGAGCAGAATTATTAGGACAACGAAGTGCCTTAACAATAAATCCTGAAATTGATCAAGTAAATAGATTGATCTTACAAAAAAGCATGCAAGAACGTGGATTTAAGACCTATAAAATAAATCCCTTAACCTATCGAGAGAGTGAACTCGATAAGGCACTTGCAAGTGAAAGTTTACTAACACAAGGAAGCCCAAATACTTCATCCCCCTGATGCCTTGGTCTTCGCTGAGAGATATGTCAAATACGTCAACAACGACTCGATTTGAGCATCATCCAACGGGCCGCCTTTGGCTTTGGCATACGGTGGCATCGACGGGTTGAGCTTCGATCCGTTGCGAATCACCTCTTCCACATATTGACGAGTCATCGGGTTTTTCATATCCACGTTATTCAAGCGAGGCGCCACACCGCCTTCGGCTTGCAAGCCGTGGCACATCCCACAATCGGCGATGAATAACTCTTCGCCCATTTTGCCAATGCCCTTCTGCACATGGCAACTGGCACAATCGCCCTTGAATAGAACGAGCGGGTCTTTGACTTTCACCATGCCGTCATGCGTTTTGGCGTGCTTGGGGGCAATGGATTGAGCTTTCATTGTCAAGACTTGATGCGGTGACTTGGGGTCATCACTATAAATATCAACCGTTTTGCTAATCTTACCCAGCTTTAAGCTCGCATCTAAACCCACATGAAGATACGTCGTTTTCCCAGGATGCAAAACTTTTTCTTCTGGAATCACCGCCGTACATCCGCAAGACGGCACAACCGATTTAATATGTAAGACGCTTCCACCCGTGTTTTGAATCGCAATACGGTGGTCGCTCACCGTGTCCATCACCACGATGCCCAAGTCCACATCGCCTTTGGGCATGGACAAATGCGGCGGGCTATAGGCATCCACCAGCATGGGGCGATGTTCAGGGAAGGCAAAAACCACTGAAAGATAAATAAATGTTACAAAAAAAGTGCCAATTATAACGAATAATGATTTTGCCGAAAACATGCGAGCATCCTTTTATAAGATTGATGTTTCCATTTTAGTACTTTAAGGTTAAAATAACAAGAGAGCTTTGAAAATAAGGCATTTTGTTTGAGTTTGAGAAAGTTTTTTATGCGATTTTTTGCTTTGGTTTTTTGCGTTGGTATTTTGACCTTAGGTGTGCTTGGTATTTTTACTAATCAAACACCTGCTTATGGTGCCAGTAATTTGCCACTGGGGGTGAAGGCGGCTCCTACTATTGAACTCACACCTACTTTAACACGCATTACATTGCCCCTAACGCCTGATGCCCCCTGCCGCTTGGTGGATGTTCAAGAACGCCCCTTGGAACGTCAAAGTATTTTACAATTTACGGCTCGCCCCTTTAGTTCGCAAGTGATTAAAAGCAGTTCCAGCCACCCCAGTCGTAACATGAACGCCTTTTATTTTGAGATGAATCCCAACGGACGCTTACAACTTTTCGTCAAACATAAAGTGCCGTCTACCGTGAATATGAAGTGTCGTGGTTCTGACATGGTGATTGAAGTTTTGGAACGCTATAAGGCGGTTGAATATAGCGAAACCATCGCCAAAGGTTTGAAATATGTGCGATATGCGGTGGCTCCCCATGCAGGGGCGTTGTTTCGCACGCATCACTTAGAGTGGGATCCTTCTAACTCTACCGCCAAACTCACACCTTTGATGCCTGATCCCAGCTCTTTACGAGGACTCAAAACCGCCAAATCCACGTTGGCTCAATACAACGGTTTGGCAGGGATAAATGCGTCTTTTTTCAACGCCAACTTACGTATTCCACTAGGCATGGTTTTAAAAGACGGCGAAGTCTTAAACGGTACACTGTTTAATCGTGTCGCTTTTGGATTAGATATGCAAAATCGTGCGAGTATGGAACAGGTCGAACTCACAGGTTTGATTCGAGTGGGGCGGTGGAGCCAAGCCATTGAAATTGTGAATATGCCTCGTAACAATGGGGAACAAGTGGGCTTGTATTCTCGTTTGTGGGGCAAGCAAAGTCCTCCAGCAGGTGGAGGAAACATCGCAGTGCGATTGAGAAACGGTCGTTTTGATGCGATCACGCAAGCAGGCACGTTGGCGATTGAAGGGGCGAACGATTGGGTGATTTATGGATCGGCAAGTCGTTTAAACAAGTTTTTAAGTACCGATTTAGGGACATCGGTTGATGTGTTGCTTTCCACCCTGCCTGACTGGAGCGACAAGAGCATGATTTTAGCAGGGGGACCCACGCTTCTCAAAAAAGGGCAGATCTATATTGACTTAGAAGCCCAGCGTTTTGGAGCCTTGCCGCCAAATCAGCGTCGCCCTCGAACGGCGATTGCCATTTTGCCCAATAACAAAGTGCATTTGGTCGTGGTGGATGCCGCACCTCAAGGGGCGACCTTGCAGGACACGGCGGAGATTTTACAGGTCTTTGGAGCGGTTGATGCCATGAACTTAGACGGTGGGACATCCACGCAAATGGTGGTGCAGGGGCAAGTTAAGTTTGCCACCGTACAAGGCGGAGCTGTGGTTTCTACGGTATTAGGCTTTGTGCCTTCGCTGCCTTGGCCCGCAATGTAGAGAACCTTATTTGTCCCCTCTCCTAATTTTAGGAGAGGGAAGAGAACGTCACTAGACGTTCGAGGGTGAGGTTAAACCCTAGACGCTGTTTGTGGGTTTAGCCGCCCCCTAACCCCCTCCTAAAATTAGGAGGGGGGACAAAGCCACTTTTAGTACGCCGAATGCGGATAGCCCTGTGGGAAGATACGCTTTAAACGATGCGGATCGGGTTGCCCAATATTTTCAAGCAAAACAGGCACAACCTTATTCATTTGGCAGACAAATGAATACTGCCCCTTGGGAATATCACAATTCCCACAATCGGCAGCACACATATAGCATTTCATGGCTTGATCCGTCCACGTTTGACTAATGGAAGACGAAACCAATTCACGTTCTTCAGGGCTTAAGTACCAATCTCTTTCATAAGGAGCAAAAGTCAAGCCAGCATTTAACAAGTGAATAGGACGCAAATAGGGATTGCTTGAAGGAGGGCTAGCGACTTCAGAAAAGCAAAGGTTTGAATTTTCTTCAAGTGTGACACCTTGCACAGGGATTTCTTCAACCAAAACCGCAATGCTTTCAATCGCTTGTGTGTGTATTTCAACAGTTTTAGATGCCTTCTTTGCACGAGCTTGATTTTTGACGACAGGCGTTGGACTTGTAACAATTTCTTCAACCTGTTTTTCAACACTAATTGGCACTTTAGGATGACTTACCCCTGATTTAGCAGGATTTTGCGAACGGGTACGCCTCCCTTTTGTGGGGGCTTCGCTTGGTTCAAGTACTTCGCTAGGGGACTCTAAAACGGCGGATTCAGCAGGTAAGCTCATCATAATCTATGTTCCTTTTTCTATTCACTCATTATTTAAAACTCTTTAATGTAACGCATGGCAAGTATCTTCTTCAGAAGAAGAGTAAACGAAGCTGTTTATTTGATTTCTCAATTCGTGAACCTAGTGTATAACGGGTGAGCACTTCTGCAACCAACCAAATGAAGGAAATGTAAAGATTCATTCAAGAATTATAGTCTTTCAACCGAAAGAAAAAGAAGTTATTATCGTCGAATCCCCCTAGATTCAACCCTACAAAGCAGGAGCTAAAATCTAATGGTAAGTAAACTCTTTTTTTGGTTAAGCAATGAAGCTCCTTCATACGCAGGACAAGTCCGTACCTTTTTAGAAGAACAAGGCTGGCAGTTTTCCCTAGAAACCAGTCATGCCGAAAAATGGGTGGGGCAATGGAAGTCCCAAACCCCTAAATGGTTGGTGATTACACCAGAACAGCTCGAAGTGGTTGCTTCTGTCTTGGAAGAAGAGGAAGAAGCGGTGTCGGCTCCGCAAAAAGCGAGTAGTGAAGCTCATGCAGATGGGATTTTATTGACGCAAATCAAGCCCAAAGCCAAAGCCGTAAATCTTGAACAAAGCTTGAAAAAACTTAAAACCCAGCCTTGGAAAAAAGACTTACAAGTGATTTTGTTGTTAGAAACGCATCCTACAGATAAGGAAGTTTCACAATGGTTACGTTTGGGCGTCAGTGGCATTGTTTATCAACAAGACGTCTTTTTAGCGGTACAGAATGATCTATTACATATTTTGTATCATTACAGGCAGCGTCAAGAATTGCAATGGCATAATGATGAAATGTTTAATTTAACGGAAGAACTGCGTAACCGTAGTCTGGATATGGAAAAAGAACTCGAAAAAACACGTATTTTACAATTAAGCCTTTTACCTGCTGAAATTCATTCAGAAGAGACAAATGATTATAATCCCTATTCTTACAGTAAACTACATTACAGTAGTGAAACGTCCCAAATTTATGGGCTGTATTTGCCTTGTGAAGCCATTGGTGGTGATTTGTACGATATGATTACCTTTCAAGACGGCAGTCTCGGTATTTTGATGAACGATGTTTCGGGTCACGGAATTCCTGCCGCCTTTGTAACCGCTATGGTGAAATCGAGCTTTTATCGTATCACCCACCATCACCAGTCGCCTGATCAAGTCTTGTTTCATTTGAACAACCAGCTGGCGGATGTCGTGAAAACAGGCGAATATTCCACCGCCATTTACCTGCATTTGGACGAAGCCACTCGTAAATTGCAATTTGCAGGGGCGGGGCATCCTTACCCCTACCACTATCATGCGAAAACAGGAGAAGTCAGTCGTTTAGAAGAAAATGGTACGCCTTTGGTTTGGGTGCCGAATATGCCGTATGCTATGCAGGAATTGACGCTTGAAGCAGGCGACAAAGTCTTACTGTTTACCGATGGCATTAGCGAACTTCAAAATACGCAAGACGAAATGTTTGGTGAAGATCGCTT
>JAJTHC010000126.1 GCA_021299615.1 Vampirovibrionales bacterium | reverse complement strand
TACTGGTGAGCATTCCCCTAAGCATCGCTGTTTTGGCGTGGTGCCATAAACGGTATTTAAATCAAAACTTGAGCAAAGACTCTCCTTAATCCAAAAGGGGAGCATTGCCTTATTGTTTTGTCTGTGTTCAAATAGGGGATATAGAAATTAGGCTCGCCCAAAAATGGTCTAATTCGTCCGATTTAACCCGTTGAGGAGATTTGCCCGTGCAAAAACGTCGAGTACTGGTCGCCACAGGTGGTGGAGACTGCCCAGGATTAAACGCCGTTATTCGTGCCATTGTCAAGCGTTTTGACCATGAAGAAGAATGGGAAGTTTTGGGAAGCATGGAAGCCTTTAACGGCGTTTTGAAAGATCCCATGGAAGTCATGCTCCTAGACGATGCAGCCGTTAGTGGCATTCATATTCGTGGCGGTACGATTCTTAAAACCACCAACAAAGGCGGCCCCCTTGCGTGGCCCGTTGTGGATGCCGACGGTAGCTGGCACACCGAAGATCGTGTGGAAGACATGAAAGAACGCCTCGACAAATTGGGCGTAGAAGCCGTTATTTCAATCGGTGGCGAAGGTTCCATGGATATTGCCTACAAGCTCCAACAACGAGGCATGAACATGGTCGGCGTGCCAAAAACCATTGACAACGACCTTTCCGCAACCGATGTCACCTTTGGCTTTCAAACCGCTGTTGAAATCGCCACAGAAGCCGTGGATCGCTTGGTGACGACCGCCTCTTCTCATAACCGCTTGATGATCTTGGAAGTCATGGGTCGTCACGCTGGGTGGATCGCCCTTTCCGCTGCCATCGCTGGCGGAGCGGATGTTGCCCTCATCCCTGAAATCCCTTATAGCGTCGATGGTGTAGCGGCTAAAATCAAATCGCAAATGGAACAAGAAGGCTTTGCCATTGTGGTAATCGCCGAAGGGGCGAAAGCCAAAGACGGCGATGTCGTCAGCAAAGCATCCACCGAAGTCGGCTATGCCAACGTCCTTTACGGAGGCGTGGGGCATCAGTTGAATGAAGAGCTTAAAAAACGAATTGAGGTTGACAGCCGTGTGATGATTTTAGGTCACTTACAACGAGGCGGAACACCTTGTGCGTACGACCGTATTTTGTCGACGCAATTTGGTGTCAAAGCCGCTGAAATGGTACTGAATGGCGACTTTGGAAAAATGGCGTCTTACCATAATAATACTGTGATTGCCGTTCCTTTAGAACAAGCGATCAGTGAATACAATTTCGTCAAGCAAGACAGCGACCTCGTGCATGCCGCTCGTGGTTCTAACATCTGCTTAGGTGACAAACACTTCAGATAATCCTATGACCAATAAATTTCTTGTCGGACTTCAAAGCTCTTTTCTCTTAACCAAAGAGTATAAACGCCTCTGGCCTTATGTGGCACCTTCTCTACCCCTGTTTTTACTGGCGATGGGCTGTGCCATTATGGTGGGCTTGTTGGATGCCATGATGCCCCTCGCCATTAAGCTTTTTATGGATACGATCTTTGAGCATAAAAACCTGCTAGAAGTCTTGCAATCTTTGCCTGTGTGGGTATCACCGTTTTTGAGCGTCTTGAAGCCTTATGAATCTGTATTGGCGAGCATCAACCTACTGGAAAAAGCCTTTTATATTCCTGTGGGCATTGTGCTTTTTACGATGATTCAGGGGGTTTTTAATTATACGGCAACCGTGGCAAATTCGGTGGTGCGTGTGGATGTGAGTCAACGGCTCAAGCAAGATTTGTTTGCCAAATTGCTTAATTATGAAGCCGCTTGGTACGACGCCTCTTCAAGTGGCGAAGTTATCTCTCACTTTTGTGGAGATTCAGACACGGCAACCGCTGGTTTAACCGATATTCTTAAAACCGCCACGATTCGCTTTTTTAGTGTGGCAGGGCTTGCCTTGACTTTACTGGGCTTGTCTCCGCAATTGGCGTTTATTGCTTTAGGCGTTTTAGGCACGATTGTCATCCCGATTACATTTTCTCGCAAGTACCTTAAGCGAGTGAGTGAACAAAGCCTCAATGCCAACACGCAACTCACGATTCCTTATATTGAAGCCTTGCAAGGCAACCGTGTGATTAAACTGTTTCGGTTGCAGTCTCATCAGCTGGGTTTATTGAGCCAAGCCCTTAAAGTGGTGCGGAAGGTCAGCATCCGTATGGCTCAAATTTCAGGGATTTTGACGCCTCTCATGCACACGATCGCTGGCTTAGGTATTGGGCTTGTCTTGTATTATGGATCCATTCTCATTCAAGACGGCACACTTACCGCTGGCGGATTTGCAGCGTTTATCACGTCGCTTATTTTGCTTTACACGCCCATTAAAAGCTTGGGCAATTCTTCTACGCAGTTTCATTTAGCGTTTATTGCTTTGGAACGTGTTTTTGCTCGAATCGACAGACCCATTGAAGCGAAAGTAACGGGTACGGTACCCCTTGACAATTTGCAAAATGCTATTGAAATTCAAGACCTTTCGTTTCAATATCGTTCTCATTTGCCTAAGGTTTTGAAGAATATCAATCTTTCCATTAAAAAAGGGCAGAGCGTCGCTTTTGTAGGGGGATCAGGCAGCGGGAAATCGACGCTAGCTCATTTGCTCTTGAGGTTGTACGACCCCAGCGAGGGGGCTATTTTGATCGATGGCACACCCATCCATGAGATTGAAGAAGCTGCTTTTCGGCATTTGGTCACCGCTGTTTTTCAGGACAATTTCATCTTTCACGGCACCTTGCGAGACAACCTCTTATTGATTAAGCCTTCCGCCACCGAAGCTGAGCTTAAGCAAGCTCTCGCCAATGCGTATTTGCTCGACATGGTGGAAAATCAGCTACCCGATGGGCTAGATACCATTTTGGGTGAGCGTGGTGTATTGCTTTCAGGTGGGCAACGCCAACGCCTTGCCATTGCCCGAGCCTTACTACGCAACGCCCCTATTTTGGTCTTGGATGAAGCCACTTCCGCTTTAGACAACGAAAGCGAACGCATGGTTCAGCAGGCGATTGACGTCTTAATGCGGGATAGAACGGTCATTGTGATTGCTCACCGATTGAGTACGATTCAGCATTGCGACCTTATTGCAGTGATGAATCACGGAGAGATTGTGGAAACTGGGACGCATCAAGCGTTGTTGGCTCAAAATGGAGCGTATGCCAAGCTTCACCGTTCAGGCGATGTCTTAGTCGTGTAATAATCTAGTAAGCTCCTCGTCTAGCCTAAGTACGGAAAACTCTATTCAATCTGTGACATGGTATAAATAAGATGATGGGCTTAATTGTATCAACATGTAACGGTATGTAACAGAGTTTTAAGACGATTCTATGAAAGTGACTTTTGTAGAAGATAGTGTATTTATCATAGTCTTAGAACTTGTCAAGGGGGAACTTCGTGTATTAAATACACATTTCCTTCATGTGAATGAGTTTTGGTATTAGACGAATCCGTAAAAAAATGTTACTGTACTTATATCGAAACAGCGATAAAAACCTAAATCGGTTCACCTTTGTTGTCTTTATTTGATGTCACTCTTGACCCTTACCTAAAAGCGTTAAGAAAATGTAACGAAACGCATAAATAGTTTATTCAGCGGTGTTTATGCCAATAGGAAATGATGTGTGTTAAAAAAGTAGATCATTCCCTTGTGTCCGTAGCAACGTCCTAATTATTTGTGATGTGTTTAACAGTAAAAAACCAATGGAGGTTCAGTCCATTTATGATGGCTAGTACATTGACCGCACTTAAAAGCAAGTCCGCAAACGTTAAATCTTTCGACCAATTGGTCTTTGATTTAGAAAACTCCACCAGCGAAAAAGTTCGTTATAACGCTGCTCGTGTCTTGGGTGAACTTGGCGATTCTGCCGCTGTGACGCCTTTAATTCATGCCCTTAAGCATGACAAAAATGGTTCTGTTCGTTTATATGTGGCTCGTGCTTTAGGTGAATTGGGCGACGTTTCCGCCACCTCTCACTTGATTGAATCCTTGCGTGAAGACCGTAATGTGGATGTCCGTGTGCGTGCCGCTCGTGCCTTGGGTCGTTTAGGTGGGCAAGAAGTCGTTATGCCTTTGGTTGAAGCCTTGAGTGATGAAAACCCACAAGTTTGCGTGACTTCTGCCGATGCCTTGATCGAAATTGGTCGCATTGCGGCTGCTCCGTTAATTGAAAGTCTTAAAAGTGAGCGTGTGAACGTTCGTTGTGATGCTACTCGTGCCTTGGGCGAATTGGGCGACACGATTGCCGTAATGCCCTTGGTTGAAATGCTGAGTGACGAGTGGGTAAACGTTCGTATTTATGCCGTTCAATCTCTTGGCAAATTGGGTTGCGGAGATGCGGTTCCTGCTTTGGTTGCCACCTTAGAAGACACGGATGAAAACATCTTGGTGCGTTCAGGGGCAGCGTCTGCTCTTGGTCAGATTAAGGATGCTCGTGCCTTGGTACCATTGCGTGCCTTGATTATGGGTTCCGAAGTACTCGGTGAAGTGGAAGACATGGCTTTGAAGTCTTACAAAATCATCATGGCAGCAAACTGGAAGCAAGTACCTACTGCGAAAGCAGCGAAGTAGTTTTCTAAAGCTTGCCTCAAATTTAAAGAGAAGGGGCAAATGCCCTTTCTCTTTCTTATAAAGACGGCTATATCTTGTTTTTTCAACACTTTTCATGTACTATTGAACTATAAATCTAGGGCTTGTGATCTAAACGTAAGATTTTTCTCATCTTCTGTGCCTTTTTTAACACTAGTGCCATAAGCCTTTTCTCAAACTGGAGACTTCTTACACGTGTCAGGCTTTTCTGCTTTCACTAAACGATGTACCGATGCCTTCCCTACAGTGGCGACGTTCATCCCCAAAGCCAATCGAGACAGCTTGACCTTCTTGCTCGCTTCTTCGATGCTGGGTCGTTTTTTGGTGGGAGCCATGCGTTGCGTCGCCGATTACCCCACCCTAAACACCAAAAAAGATGAAAGCGACGACCAAAAAGTCCAAACCTTCTCTGAACGCTTGTTCATGGAAGGTTTAGGGGTACCTGCAGGATTTTTATTCATCGCCTTGGGGCAGGATGCTGGCTTTAAAATCGCCCAAAAACTGCATCCGCAAAGTCACCCCAAAGCCTTTCTTGAAAAGCATAAAGGCTTAAATACGCCCGATATTCAAAAAGCGTTTATCTTTACTTTTAATCAAAAAATGTCGGTGAAAGATTTAGAAGCACTCACGCCTAAAGACGTCCAAGAACGACTAAACGCCATTAAAAATCCCCTGCATAAAAACTTGTTTGAAGCAGGCAAACAGCATCGATTCGTGCAAGCCTTAGAACATTTAAACCGTGACATCAAATTACCGTCTGATCAATGGAAAAGCATCGAAACCTTCTTTCGTAGCAATAACCTAAAAACCAATAGCTATGCCATGCTAGGGGGATTAGTCTTTTCTACCTTATTTAGTGGCATTGTGTGGCAGTGGCTCAATGACGGCGTGCTTCGTAAGAAAATCGAACCACCCTTGGTGAAAGTCGCCAAACCCCTTATTTTCCCACAGTCCAACCCCACTGAACTTAAAGCGGATCCCTCTCCCTACCAAGCAAGCTATGCCTATGCATCGCAAGGGGGGATGCGTCTATGATTTCACGGATTCCACCACAACCGCCGACTCCTCCAAGTCCTTCACAAACGCCTGCATCCAAGCCCGCTCAAGAAAAGTTAGAAGGTTTAGAACGCCTAAAGGCACAACCATTTGAAGGTAATAGAGGCGAGTTATTGAAAGAACTGGGTGTTAATTTTCGTCGATCCTTATTTCAAGATACCACCTTCTTTAAAGTCGCTTTAGCCCCGATTGCCTCGATTTTACTGGTTACGGCTCGAGTAAATATGGCACTAAAAGCTGCCCAAGCTGCTGAACGAGACCAATCCCCCGAAAAGGCAGAATACGCTAAAGAACAAGCCTTGATGACCATTACCCGAGAAGTCGCAGGCTTTGGTTTGAGCTTTGGCTTAATGAGCCTGCTCAATATCTTAACAGACAAACCTGTGCAGTCTTTATTTGGCTACACCGTAGAAAAGCCCGACGTCACAGGTCCTGTAAAAGCCTTGAGTCACGCCTTTCAGATCCTTATTGGCGGACGCAAATCGATTATGAAGGCACCCAAGGCTTTGGGGGCTGAAACGGTGATTAAATCGATTGAAGAAGAGGGCTTACGCCCTAACTTTATTCAAAAAGGGATGCGGAAGATCTTGCCTCATTTGGCATTTGATGCCACGCTTAAAACCTTGTCTGAACAAATGAAGGCAGGTATGAAAAACGTGCGAAGTGTGGGGGTTCCTTTATTTTCAGCAGGGATTTCCGTGTACTTAGCAGGCTGGTTACTGGAGCGAACGGCGTTACTGAAGACCGATGCCATTCTAGCGAACATCAAACAAAAACGTCACAAGCAGCAAGAAAATACGTCTCAAAGACAGCTATAGTCTGTTATAGTCAAGTTTATAATTTTCTGTACTTGTCTCTTCGTTGTTGCTCGGGTTCTCGATGTGCTTATGGTCGTCTCTGTAGACCTTACACATCTGCGAGTCTAGGCTCCTAGAATAGCCTAAGTATAGCCGAATTGATAATTTTCTGTACAGTGTCTATACGTTGTCGCTACGATTTTTTTGTTTGGTTATGTAGGTCTCACTACACGCCCGCACAAAAAAATCTAAGCTCCTAGAATAGCCTAACGTCTGCTTAATTCTTTAAAACACTATATAAAATAGCATATTTTTTATAGCACGCAAAACGATAGGAAGACATGACATGTTGCCAAAGGAACCGAAACGTATTTTACTCGTTCGATTGAGTGCCAATGGCGATATTGTGCAAAGTTTTGATACCTTGAAGCGTCTGCGTCAACGATTCCCCCATGCCTTTATCGGTTGGGCGGTGGGTGAAGCAGGAGCAAGCTTGCTCAAGCCTGTGATGCCGTGGTTGAATGCCGTCCATATCTTGCCGAATAAAGCGTGGAGCAAGGCGTGGGTGTGGGAACTCCTTCATCTCAACAAGCTCGGACATGTGGATGCCAAGGTGCATCAGTGTTTGAATGAAATTCACGCCCAACATTATGAGCTTGCCATTGATGTGCAAGGACTCAATAAAAGTGCCGTTTTGCCTTTTGTGGTGGGCATTCCACATCGGGTGGGATTCGCCAACGCTCGGGAGCAAGCCCGTTTTCTGTATACCGCCACGCCTGCTCGCTTAGGCGGATTCTTTCAACCGACGCAACACGCGACGCAAGAGTTCTTGTCCTTGCTTGCCCCTTGGAACAAGGATAAGTGCAAGGGTGTGCAAGCGAATTTCCCTGATTTAGCACCTTTAGAATGGAAGCCTCCCTTGCCGAAAACGTCCTTGTTCAACGCCTTAGACGTGGCTCATGCCGAAGGCAAGTCGCTAATCGGACTCGCCCCTTTCACGATGTGGGCATCCAAGCACTGGGACACGTCTCATTGGCAGGGCTTGATTGAAGGCGTCTTTGAAAAGCATCCGCAGGCGTTAGGCGTGTGCATCGGCACCCCTGCGGAAGTCGAAAAATGGCAGACCTTGGCTCAAGGGCTTTCACCAAACGCTCAAGCCCGTTTGATTCACTTGGAAGGTCAAACGAGTTTACTACAGCTCATGCACGTGCTAAAAAAGTTGGATGTACTGGTGGGATCCGATTCTGCTCCCTTGCACCTCATGGATTGGCTGATTCGAGAAGGCGTGCATTCAACAGGGAAAGTCGTTTCACTGCTCGGCCCGACGCATCCGTTACGCACGGGGGGCGCGAGTGGCAAGGCCGTCAACTTGCATGTGAATTTACCGTGCATGCCCTGTCATAAGAAGGTCTGCCCCTTGGGGACCAACGCCTGCATGAAGACGCTTTCGGTTGTAACGGTTTTGTCACAGTTGTGATGTGTCGCATTTGAGATAGCACACTATTTTTATGATCTGCGTTAAAGCCATTACTTGGGCTTCTTCGTTTGAAAAAACCTCTGCAAACTTTACTGATGCTCTTTATCTCGAAAGGAAATATTTTTTATGACACTAACGTTACCTCGTTCTCTAGCTGTTTCAAATCTTGGGAGACCCACTGAAGAAATCTCTAGCATAGTCCCCTTTTGGCGGGGAGGCTTTCCACCCTTGCCGCCTTTCCCCGAAGGAGATGGTGGAGGAAAGAATCCTTATTCAATAGATTTACAAGTCTTTTTTAAATTTGACGACTTTTCTTTTAAGCAAAACAAGCAGCTAAGCCAATTATTAGAAGGTTATAATGATGGTATGAATTTCGATAGCTTTGTCGAGAAGATAATGGAGACGAAAACAGCTAAATATGTCGAGAGGGAACGCTCTTACTCTCATAACAGAGAATTCGATGATTTATTAAATCCTAATAATTCAGATCCGCATTACGAACAAAGAATCAATTCTCAGGGTGAAAATGCGACTAAGTCTTACAGCTTAATACTAGAAGCTTTTTCAAAAGAAAAGGGGGGATTAGTTCCCTATATCGATTTTATGGCAGAGACATTAGGTCAATTAAAAAAAATATTTGTTCCATCTATTTTGACAAGCTACGCCTGGGTAAGTGGTAGCCGTAATATATCTTCAGTCTTTCCAAAGGAAACTCAACTTGAAGGAATTTTGAGTCGCCCTACAAAATACGAGAGACTATTGAATCATAAAGAGGATAGTCTTTTGAACGTGCATGTATTTCAGAACGTCCCTTGTGAAGATGAACCTAAGCATACCCTTTTCAGCTTCCAAAGTGAGCCTCCCATCTCTACACATTTAACCACAATACCCAAAGGACATCACATGACGGCTCTGGAGTATCAACATACCTTGGACACCTACATCGCCTTGCTTAAGGCATGGAGCGACAGCCTTTCAGCCAAGTAATTCTAATCTTGCATCACGACGCTTTCAGTCGATACCGTTTAATCGTAAGTGGTGAGCATGGCGTTAATTTCGTCAAACGCCGATTCCACCATAGCCGTATCCTTTTTCGTCAACGTAATATGCCCCATTTTACGGTTAGGACGCAACTCCTTCTTGCCATACAAATGCACACTCAAACGAGGGTAACGAGACAACAACTCCTGCCAATTTGGGGAATCCCCCTTCTTACTCCAACGATTGCTCAACAAGTTCATCAATCCCACGGCTTTAACGTGCATTTCTGCATTGCCCAAGGGCATGCCTGTTAAGGCGTTCACTTGTTGCTGATACTGGCTCACATGGCAGGCTTCGATCGTGAAATGCCCCGAATTATGCGGACGTGGGGCAAGTTCGTTCACCAGCAAGCTGCCGTCTTCCATCTCAAAAAACTCGACGCATAAAATACCCACGTAATTAAGGGCTTTGACCAAACGCTTGGCAATATCTTCCGCCTGCAACAAGGTATGCCCCTGCGTTTCAGGAGCAGGCATAAACGACATATTCAATACGCCATTGATGTGCTGGTTTTCCACCAGCGGATAGTTCCGCCGAGACCCATCAATTCCACGAGCCATTAAAATAGAGACTTCTCGTTTGAAGGGAATTAAATGTTCCACCAGTAAGGGGGCTTCAGGGGATCCTTCCAACTCTTTCCACGCCTGTTTAAGTTCATCTAGCGTTGTGATGCGTCGTTGACCCTTGCCGTCATAGCCAAAGCGAGTGGTTTTGACGATGCAAGGTGCTTCGCCAAGCGTCATAAAAGCGGTTTCAAGTTCCGTTTTACGATGTACCACCACATGAGGGGCTACCGCAATGCCGTTAGCGACGAGAAAAGCTCGTTCTAAGGCACGGTTTTGGCAGACGGCAATCGCCTTACTGCTAGGGCGAACACGGCAACCGAGCGATTCCAAGGCGAGCATGGTGGGAATGGGGACGGCTTCAAACTCAACAGTAACGGCATCTGCTGTTTTAGCGAATTCTGCAAGGGCAACTTCGTCGTCAAAGGGGGCGTGAATCACTTTGTCTGAAAGCCCTTTGGCGGGGGGCGTTTGTTCAGGCGTCCATAATACGGTGGAATAGCCCCGTTGCTTGGCGGCCATGAGGAAGTAGCGTCCGAGTTGCCCACCACCAAGAACGCCGAGCGTGTGAACACCAGGTAATAGCACGTCTTCACGAAGGGGGCAGTGTAAGTCCAGTGATTCTTTAGAGCAATGATGTGGCATCGCATTTTGGGAATTTAAGATCGTAGTAAATTGTTCGTCAACCCATTTTTGAGCTTCGGTTTGACTGTAGGTTTGTGCTGAAAGTGAGGATTTAGTCATCATACTGTATCAAAACACCTTTTTCGTCAGGAGATTATTTTAGTGGGTTTTATAGTATACCGTAAAATATATTAAAAAACATACACTTGGATCTAAAAGATCTACAAAAGTCTAAAATGCTCTACCGTCATTCCGAGCGTAGCGTGGCAATTTGTAAAAACGGCACAGGTTGGGTAATAGATTACTTCGTTACGATTTCCCCTTTCGAAGAGGTTTCTAGGAAAGATCCAAAGGCGTATTGAGCACTTTCGCACTTTGTTCTTGACGAAAACGATGCAGCTGTTGCTTCAACGAGTCGTTTTGATTGGCGAGCATCGCAATGGCAAACAAGGCAGCATTTTTAGCACCCGCAACCCCAATGGCAAAAGTCGCCACAGGCACGCCAGCAGGCATTTGCACGATTGAATACAGGGAATCTAGCCCATTGAGGGCATCAGACTTTATCGGCACACCCAAAACAGGTACGATCGTTTGGGCGGCGAGCATTCCAGGTAGGTGGGCGGCACCTCCTGCTCCTGCGATGATGGCTTGAACGCCTCGTTCTTCGGCGTTGCTTGCGACATGAGCCATCCAGTTGGGGGTACGATGAGCGGAAACGACTAGGCATTCATGGGGTATACCGAATTCGGTGAGGAGATCGTGGGCGTGCTTCATGGTTGCCCAATCGCTGTGGCTTCCCATTAGCACGGAAACGATGGGGCTGTTAGGTAGAGCAGGGGTTTTGAGTGAAATGAGATCATGTTCAGGGTGTTTGGCTTCAGACATTATCGTATTACCTTGGTTTCATTTAGACTACTTCATCAAAATGCGAAGGTGCTTTAAAACAGACGTCAACGCACTAAATGCGAGGCTTCCGAGACATTTTGCGGACGTCGTGCAACGAGAATGATGCGACGAGGTGGGGTTTTAGGGGGGATTTTCAAGGGGGGACGAAGGGGAGGAGAAACGCAATACGTCCTTCCCCGTCCCCCCTTGAACGCATTTAGAGGTGTCGGAGAACCTTTGTGCGAGCAAAGGTCTCTGACGGCACCAGCGTTAAAAGGAGCTAGAAACCCAGTCGTTTACATTACTGTAAAGAAACATATTCTATTTTTGCAGACGTCCCACTTATTTTACCACAGCAATGCAAAACGGGAGGATATTTAATCCTCCCGTTGCATCAATCTGTAGTATTCATTAACCTACGGCGTTAATAATACTTTGCATAACTTCACTTTGGGTACGAATAATTTTACTGTTGGCTTC
>JAJTHC010000185.1 GCA_021299615.1 Vampirovibrionales bacterium | reverse complement strand
TCGCCTTCAGGGAGACGTTTAATGTGAAACGTATTCCACAGATTCAACGCCAAGCCAAAGGTATCAAACCCCACGCCCAAATTGGCGGATGTAGCAGGCACATGAACTCGACACGCATCAGTCATTTGGAAGGGCTTCCTTTTTCATCTCTTTCGTTTGAAGTGCTTTTCCCAAACTCAAGCGTAACGTGGGTGATTTTCCTAAATAAGTCTTCACGACTCGCTGAAAATCAGACGGCGTCACCGCATTTAAACGCTTGGTGTAATCTTCAATATACCCCAAAGGCAGTCCCTGATTCAAGAGGCGTCCAGCAAAGGTCGTCCACTGTTCAGGGGTGTTTAAGGCAATATCAAAACGCCCCAAACGTTTTATTTTCAAGGCATCGAGGGCTTGCTTGCTTAAAAGCGTCGTATTCAAATCGTTGAGTACGGATTGAAAAACCGCTTCTGTTTTGTCCACATTTTCGGGCTTCACGCCTGCGTACCAGCTCATCATCCCACGATGCAAGTAAGTGTCCATCGAAGAGCTGACTTCGTACGCCAAGCCTCGCTTTTCACGCACTTCTTGGAACAAAACGGCACTCATGCCTTGCCCCAAATAGGTTTGCACCAAATGTAAGGCAGGAATATCCTTGTCTTGCACCGAAGGAAGCGTCCATCCCCACAGGAACCAGCTCGTTTCTTGATCCGCCTTCAACACATGCTTGGTGCTTGCAACGACTGGATTAAGCGTGACACTAGGATGAATCGCTTCATCCACAACAGGCGAATGCCCTTTAAGGACGCCACAAAAAGCCATGCCCGTTTTTAAAGCCGTCACAGCATCTTCAGGTCCTGCCATCACAAGCCCCACAGGGCTTTTTTGCCACAAGGTCTGCCAAGCATCTTGCACAGATTCAAAGGTCAGGGCGTTTAAGGCGTTTTCCGCCTCGTCCAACTGAATCCCAACAGCCATCCCCTTACCCAAGATCGATTGAGCATGAGCTTGCAAGAAGCCTTGCGGATTGCTCGGCAATTGCTTGATCGATTTAATCGCTTGCTGACGTTCATTTTCAAAGGCTTTTTCGTCAAAAACAAAGCCTTGGGCTTCCTTCAACAAGACCGTTTGAGCCTGGACTAACGCCGTGACGTTATCCTGCGTCGTTTCAAAATAAAGACTCACGCCGTCTTCGCCGTAGCGAAAACTTGCAGTTACGCCTAAGTCATCCAAATACGCTTGAATAGAGACCGCTTTTTGAGCGTTTAAAGGACTTTTTAGCCATAAAGCACTCAAAAGATCTAAGGCGGTTTTATCGTTTAGGGTGCTTTGGTTCAAAGGGAAATGCCACGCCACGCCCAAAAGTTCCGATGCTGGCAAGATCTTTTCATACGCTTGAAAACCTCCAATAGAGGTTAACTGAAGCGATCTAAGATTGGGCATCGACGCTTTAGAGGTCGCCAGCTTCATTCTCGCCATATTCGCTTGAGGCGAAGGGGTTTGAAGCGTTAAGCCTGCTAAGTTTCGTGACGATTGATTCAAGACGGAAGGCGTCGTCTTCTTCGCCGTTTCTGGCAGAAGCAATAGGCTTACGGTTTTACGCTTCAGGCGTAAAAGCAAAGCTTGGTGAGCATCTTTTATATCATCCAAAGTCAAGGCATTCAAGGTTTCAAATTGGGCGTTTCGCTCGTCCTGCGTATTTTGCACGATCGCTTCACCCAAGCCGTTCAAGTAAGACGCTGGCTGACTGCGTTCTTGAGCCAACGCCAATTTAATCGCTTTTTTCGCTTGGGACAATTTTGTGGAAGAAAGCCAAGACTCATTGCTCAAAACGCTTTGAATACGCTGTTTCGCCAAAGCTAAATGCTCGGCTTCCGTCATGGCGTAAATATAGCTAAAACCTTCAAAACGATGCCGCATCCAAGACGCCCCAACCGCATAGGCTGGGTAATTTTCCTGATGCAAAAGGACTTGGCTCAAAGCACTTTCATCATGCCCTGCCAACAAATAGAGATACAATTCCAACGCCAAACGCTCCTTGATACTGGCGGATTGAGGCGGTTCAGGAAACGCCCATAAGATTGTCGGCAGAGGAACCGTAGGGGCGTAGATGGTTTCTAGTTGGGGTGATAAAGTCTCCCAAGAAATGCTATCGGTAATCGGCGAAATAGCTCGACCCGATTGGATGCTCTTACCAGCAAAAAAAGCATTTGCCCAATCCAGCACTTGCTTGCTTTCATAAGGACTCGCCACCAAAAGCTTGGCAGACTTGGGGAAGTAATACTGCCCGTAATAGTCACGCACTTTAGGGGCATCAAAGCTGGCGATTTGAGGCACAGGTCCTGCAATCGTTTGAGCAATAGTAGGGGAACTGACATAAAGTTTGCTATAAAGCGTGTCGAATAAGGCTCTAAAGGGGGCATTTTTGGCTCGGCGGATTTCTTCTTGTACGACAGGCTGTTCTTCTTTGACCGCAAGCGTGGGCAAGGCAGGTTCAAAAAGCATCGAAAGTTGTAAGCTCAAGGCTTGCTTGAGCTGTGTGGCAGGCACCACATAATAGTAATGGGTATAATCACGAGACGTGGCGGCATTGGTATAGCCTCCGTACTTTTCGACTTCCACATCAAAGGACGGCTTGCCTTCCGCAGATTTAAACATCACATGCTCCAAAAAGTGAGACATCCCGTTATACGTGGGGGATTCATTCGCACTGCCCACCCCAAACCACGTATCCACCACCGCTTGACGAGAGCCTTTCACCTGATACGTCACCAGCATCAAGCCATTAGCAAGCGTGTGAAAGGTATAAGGTAAAGTATCATTGGCATACAAGCGATTTACCCCTAAGGCATACAAACACAAGAATCCCAAAACAAACATACGTGTACGGATCAAAAACATACCCTACCCTTTCATAAAAAATACACCGTATATATAGCATACACGGTGTATTCAATATAGGAAAGTCTAATTTCTGACGAAACTAGAACTGAAGTCCTGCTTCACGAGCAGCATCCGCAAGGGCTGCCACACGACCGTGATAGAGAAAGCCACCACGATCAAAAACCACAGACTCGACACCTTTGGCTAAAAGACGCTTAGCGACAAGGTCTCCAACGACTTTCGCCGCTTCAATATTTGCACCAGATTTCACTGCTTTAAGTTCTTTGTCTAAAGAACTTGCCGCCGCCAATGTCACACCTGCCACATCATCAATAGCTTGCACATAAATGTGCTTGCCACTACGATGCACTGCAAGTCTTGGGAACTCAGCGGTTCCTGACACTTTTTTACGAACACGTAAATGACGCTTGCGTGAAATTTGCTTACGGTTTATTTGTTTAAACATGATAAAATAATCCTAAATTTCAAGATCAATACGATCCGTTACTTCTTACCTGATTTACCCGCTTTGCGACGTACTACTTCATCCGAATAACGAACACCTTTACCTTTATAAGGCTCAGGCTTACGTTTGGAACGAATTAAGGCAGCAATATCACCAACGGCTTGCTTATCAATACCTGAAATAGAAACCTTCGTATTGGCTTCCACTTTAGCTTCAATGCCTTCAGGCAATTCAATTTCAACAGGATGACTGTATCCCAATTGCAAGGTCAACAACTTAGGCGTTGCTGCTGCTCGGTAACCCACGCCAACCAATTCTAAGTTTTTAGTGAATCCAATAGAAACACCTAAAACCATGTTATTGATGAGCGTACGGGTCAAACCGTGCAATGAACGATGTAAACGAGTTTCACCATTGGGGGTGACGAGAATAGAATTGTCTTCAATAACAATGTCTAATTCAGGTCGATATTGACGCGAAAGCGTACCCTTAGGGCCTTTAACCGTTACCAAATTTTCTTCAACGGTTACCGTAACACCTGAGGGTATACTAATTGGATTTTTACCAATTCTTGACATAATCTATACCTTCTTGAAAATTTAGTATACGTAACATAAAACTTCGCCACCCACACCTAGTTTACGGGCTTCATGGTCGGTCAAAATACCTCGACTGGTCGAGATAATAGCGATACCAGAACCACCCAAAACACGGGGAAGACGATCTGTTCTTGAATAGACACGCAAACCTGATTTAGAAACCTTTTTTAGGCAACGAATGACAGGCTCGCCCGATTTATGATCGTACTTCAGCACAACCACAAAATGACGATCAGATTCAAGACGATATTCTTTCACAAAACCTTGACGAACCAAGATTTTGGCAATTTCCACTTTAAGTTTTGAAAGTGGAACGCTTACTTCAAGATGTCCTGCACGCTGTGCATTACGGACTCTTGTAAGCATATCAGAAATAGGATCAGAATACATAAGTGTAAGACCTATAATTATTACAAAGAAACCTTCACAGTATTCCCAAATCATAGGGAGAAGGCTACTTTTACACTACCAACTTGATTTTGTAACACCAGGCAACTTGCCTTCGTGAGCCATTTTTCTTAAGCACACACGACAAATACCAAACTGGCGATAATAAGAACGAGGACGACCACAGATAGAACAACGGTTCTGTAAACGTGTCTTCGGGTATTTGCCCTTAGCCACCTTTTCTTGACGTTGTGCTTCTTTGACCACCATGGAAACCTTAGCCATGAACGACCACTCCTAAGTACTTGCTTTTGTTACAAATGGAAAGCCTAATTTCTTTAGCAAAGAAAGGGCTTCTGTATCAGAAGACGATGAAGTAACCACAGTGATGTTCAAGCCACGCACTTTTGTGATCATATCATAATCGATTTCAGGGAAAATAAGCTGGTCTTTCAACCCAAGGTTGTAGTTACCACGCCCGTCAAACCCATGATCGTTCAAGCCTCTAAAGTCACGAATACGAGGCAATACGACGTTGACAAGTTTTGAAACAAAGTCATACATACGATCGCCACGTAAGGTCACCATCGCACCAATCGGCATCCCTTCACGAACTTTAAAGCCCGCAATGGATTTCTTAGCACGAGTAACCAGAGGCTTTTGACCTGTCATCAACGTCAAATGCTGAATGGCTTCATCCAACGACTTGGCGTTTTGAGCAGATTCACCTAAACCTACATTAATAACCACTTTGACAAGACAAGGAACTTCATGAACATTCGAAAGATCCAACTCTTCTTTTAAAGAAGCGAAGATCTCGTCTTGATATATTTCTTTTAACGTTTTCATAAAGCACCTAATCTATTCGGTTACAACCTTTAAATTAGAAATGTGAATCAAACGCTCTTTACCGTTGACAATATTGATACCGTCGACGACTGCTTTTGTCACATCTCTATCAACTAAGCGAACAATACCTTGCTTACCCTTGTCTTTACCAGCCAAGATAAACACGTTATCACCACGCTTGACATGAAAGGAAGATTGTTTTTTGACGAGCTTTTTTTTGTAAGCTTTCATAATTTTCTAGCCTTTCTTTAGAGTACTTCAGGAGCCAAAGACACAATTTTCATAAAATTGCTATCTCTAAGCTCACGAGCAACTGGACCAAAGACACGGGTTCCACGAGGGTTCCCTTCTTTGTTAATAATAACAGCAGCATTTTCACCAAACGACACTGTACTACCATCCGCACGCTGTAAAGGTGACTTCGTTCGGACGACAACCGCCATCACGACATCAGACTTCTTCACAGGCATATTGGGTGAAGCGGATTTCACTGTTGCAATAATACGGTCACCCACGCTTGCCCGTTTACGCTTTAAAACGCGTATACAGAGTAGTTCCTGAGCACCTGTATTATCTGCGACAACCAATCTTGATTCTTGTTGAATCATAACAACCCCTTATAGCACTTCTGCTTTACGTACCACTTGTTTCAGCGACCAACGCTTCAACTTACTTAACGGACGAGACTCCACAATAACGACTTCATCACCCACATTAAGCTCATTAAGCTCGTCATGGGCATGAAATTTTTTGCTCGTCTGAACAACTTTACCATATTTGGCATGAGACTTACGACTAACAACCAAAACCACGGCGGTTTTGTCTGATTTTGTCGAAGATACCACACCCTGCAATTCACGAGTAGCCATTAAACTTCCACCTCCGAAAGGGATTTTTGTGTAATGAGCATTTTAATGAATGTAATTTTATGACGGGTCTTTTTAAATTGAGACAAGTCATTCAACTGCATCGTTTTCTGCTTCATTTTCAAATCAAATAAAAACTTTTGGAGATCGAGTTCTTTGGCTTGAAGCTCGTCTATGCTGAGTTCCCGAATTTCAGATAATTCATTCTTTAGCATAATCTAAGTCACCGCTTTCGATAATTGATCTCTTTTAACAACACGGACTTTAATGGGAAACTTTTGAGCCGCAAGCTTTAACGCCTTTGTCGAAAGTTCTTCTTGCACACCGGCAAGTTCAAACATTAAACGACCGGGCTTTACAACCGCTACCCAAAACTCTGGACTTCCTTTACCAGAACCCATACGAACCTCAAGAGGCTTCTTCGTTACAGGCTTGTTAGGGAAAATACGAATATAAATTTTACCGCCACGCTTTACCGCACGAGCAATCGTACGACGAGCCGCTTCAATTTGTCGACTTGTAATCCAACCAGGCTCCATTGCCTGAATCGCAAAATCACCGTATTCGAGTTGCGTACCACGAGTTTCAATACCCGTCATGCGACCACGATGTTGCTTGCGATATTTGGATCGTTTTGGCATTAACATTTTCAAAACTCCTAAACATCATTAGACTAATTATAGTGCCTGAATATATAAACTCAAGACAACTTTAAAATGTGTTACTTTGCGTTACGTTGAGGACGACGGGTCGACTTTCGGCGAGC